>NZ_JBHTHA010000001.1:0-275186 GCF_042676385.1 Paenibacillus sp. GCM10027628 | reverse complement strand
GCGAGAATACATGAGAAAAAACCTTAAAACCGAGGGACGATATTTTTCATCTTTACAGACGGGAAGGTGGAGAATTCATTAGGCCAAGTTAGCTCCCAAGGAACTGGCAATCGGGGTTTTTTATACATAATTTTGACATATTTTTATGTTAGGGTGAAGGCATCAAGGAGAGGGGAGATCAGGCTGATGACATGGACGTATAAGGACGTGATGCATTTATTTAACCGAGCTGCCTTCGGGGCTAGCCAGATGGAGATAGCGGCGAGTTTGGCGCTGGGTCGAGAGGAGACGGTAAGACGACTAGTCGCAGGTGAGCCACTCAGCAGCGATCTACCGAAAATGGCTTCATTTGATCAAGTGAAAGCAGATGGTAAGAAAACGCTCGATCCTATGCAACTAGCGGACCAACAGATGTACTGGTTATATCGGATGGTTCATTCCGAAACTCCGCTTATTGAGAAGATGACGCTGTTTTGGCATGGACATTTTGCAACGGCCAATTATAAAGTCAGAGATGTGTCGCTGATGGTTCAGCAAATCGAGCTTTTTCGCAAACATGCGCTGGGCAATTTCAAGGAATTGGTGCTTGCAATGGGGCAAGATCCAGCGATGATGATTTGGCTTGATGTGAACAAGAATAAAAAAGGAAAGCCTAATGAGAATTACGCCCGTGAGGTTATGGAGCTTTTCACGTTAGGAATTGGTCAGTACACCGAACAGGATGTGAAGGAAGCTGCCCGTTCTTTTACAGGCTGGACCTACAACAAGAACGATGACAAGGTGAGCTACAATCCGAAACAGCATGACAATGACAATAAAACGCTGCTTGGCGAAACAGGAAAGCTGGATGCGGAAGGAGCGATTGATGTCATTTTTCATCAAAAGGCGCTGTCGACCTTTCTTGCGGTCAAGCTGCTGACTTATTTTGTTGCTGACAATCCTTCACAGACTTGGGTCCGTAAGGTTGCAGATGATATTTTGACTAAACAAACAATAGGTGAAGTTCTGTATGAGCTGTTCGTATCAGATGATTTCTATAATGAAAGCTTACACATGACGTTAATTAAAACTCCTGCCGAATACGTTGCAGGTATGATGAAAGTATGTCAGCTATCGTTGTCTAAAGGGATTGTGCAGGCGATGAGAAAAATGGGGCAAGAGCTATACTCCCCTCCGGACGTTGCGGGGTGGCGGGGCGGCCAGACATGGCTTAGCACTAGTTCATTGCTCGCTAGGTATCAATTTGCCGAGTCTGTTGCAAAGCAAATAAGCGGCGCCTTTTTAGCATCAGATGATTTCACGCCAAAAGATGCGGATCATGCTGAAGAATGGGTGAGGTTGTGGAGTCGTAATCTGGGGATCGCACAAATAACAGACAAGACACTGCAAGGTTTGAGCGCATACGTAGAAGATACCATTTTACATAGCAAACAAAGGTCTGCTGGGCTGCGTGGATTACTGCAGCTCGTTTTGATCAGTCCGGAAGCGCAAATGAAGTAGGGGCAGAGGGAGGGACGAAACATGAAATTAACTCGAAGAGAATTTCTAATTAAAGGCACTGCTTTATTCGCGACAATAGGGTTGGGAGGGTTGATGTATACACAGGCCAGCAAATCTATTTTTGCCGGTAGTAGTTCCGGTGAAGGCGTCGACGAACCTATATTGGTCGTAGTGCAACTAAGCGGGGGCAACGATGGGATTAATACGTTGATCCCCTACGGGCAGGGCGTCTACTACGATAATCGTCCCACACTTGCTTATAAGCAAAATGAAGTGCTTGTGTTAGATAACCAGGTCGGACTGCATCCATGCTTGGCAGGCTTAGCAGCGCTATACAAACTTGGGAAAGTAGCTGTCATCCAGGGAGTTGGTTATCCGAAACCTGATCATTCCCATTTTCGCTCGATGGAAATTTGGCAGACCGCTGAACCTGAGAAGTTGAGCCACAGCGGCTGGCTGGCTCGTTATGCCGAAACCTCGCTGCGCCAGAGCAGCAATCCGCTCAAAGCGGTTCAGATCGGAGGTTCAGGAAGCAAGGCGTTTAATTCCGATACAATGAGTTTTCCTTTGATTCAGTCACTCGACTCTTATCATCTGATTGATCCGAAAACAGCGATGCCCGAGAAGAACCGGATCATGAAAGCATTTCAAGATATGTACGGCGCTCAAGGTCAATTGGAGCAATTGCGGGTCACCGCGCAGCGAGGTCGCGATGCTTATCAGAGCGTGGAAGCGATTCAAGCGCTATCCTTCAGTTATAAGAATACGATCGAATATCCGAACTCGAGTTTTGCGAGGGACTTACAGACCGTTTCCAAGCTGCTAGCGGGTAAATCAGGAACACGAGTGTTTAATGTGCAGCTAGGCGGATTTGACGATCATGCCGATGAGAAGGATCAGCATACCAGAGTGCTTAAGCAGCTCGATGAGGGATTGACTGCATTTTATAAGGACATGGAGTCTCAAGGATTGCAGGACCGCGTAGTCGTCATGATGTTTTCTGAGTTCGGAAGAAGAGTTAGGGAGAATGGAAGCGGCGGAACCGATCACGGAACAGCGGCTCCGATGTTCGTTCTAGGCGGCAAGGTTAAAGGCGGATTGTATGGCGCGTACCCGAGCTTGACGACTTTAGACAATGGAGATTTAAAGTATGAAGTTGATTTTCGTTCGGTATACGGCACGATTATTGATAAATGGTTACAAGGCGATGCGAACGGGGTTTTGGGTAAATCGTATGAAAAGCTTACATTTATATGAGAAAAAGCCGTGGAGAAATCCTCGGCTTTTTAAGTGTGGTTTATCTCATAGTTGGTGAACCATATAGACCTGTTCCATTTGCCCGGTAAAGCCGGCGCGAAGCAGTGCGTCAACGACCATGTAACAGGAACTGGATAGATTCATTGTCATTCTTTTGCATGCACCTTGATGAGGAGCGAATACTTCGTGTAGCATGGAGTTTACGATCTCGGCTTCGTTGCTGGAGCCAGGTGATACTTCGCATTGAAAGAGCACAATGGCGGTCAATTCGCCTTGTTCATTATAATTCCTTCTATATAAGGAGTAACCGATTACATTTCCTGTGTTTGAATCGATGGCGAGCAGCAGTTCTCCACTGCGCAGGCTTTCCCATTGAGTTTGCCAAGCCCGGTCTCCGCGATACATAGGGATGAAGGCGAGTTCGGCGGGGGAAGCTTTTTTCAATGTATAGGTAGGTAGGTGACCGGAGGAAGACGAACTGAAAGATCCGGCAGGCAGTGCTTCCGTATTTTGCATAATAAACAATGTATCTTTAATCTGATAACCCATTTTTTCATAGAGCCGAATAGCACGTTCATTTTGAGAAATCGCTTCTAACACAGCTACATGAACCGCTTGTTCTCGGTATAAACGCAGCGACTGCTCAATGAGAAGCTTGCCGATTCCCCTACCGCGATAATCTGGAATGATGCCTGTGCCACCGTTCCAGGCCTTTTTTTGGCCGTGGTACGTTCGAAATCCGTTAGCCACAAAGCCGACAGGCGTATCCCCATCGTAGGCAATAACGGAGAGGTCAAGCGATATGCCCTCATTCGCGGTCCGCTGCACAAAGGAGTCTACAGTTAGGGTAACGGGGACAATATATTGCTCGAAGCCCTTGTTCCAGAGTGAGACGGCATCCTTTAAAGAAAGATCGCTAAAAGTACGGAATGAAATCAAAGGTTGTTCACGCCCTTCATTCTAGTAAGTTAAGAATTCCTCTACTAGTTTAGCACGACGGCGTTATTAATGGTAATATATTGAAAAGAGAAAACGGCTGTTCATCGCGAGGAGTGGATTCAATGGAACCCGTTAAACCGATATCCGATCATTTGAAAAAGAATCTCCGCATTCTATTTGTTGGTTATAATCCGAGCATTCGTTCCGGAGAAACCGGTCATCATTATGCGAATCCAAACAATCGGTTTTATCGGATTTTACATCAAGCCGGCTTAACGCCACGTTTGTATAAGCCTCAGGAAGATGGAGATTTACTGGAGTTGGGGTATGGTTTTACGAATATAGTCGCTCGGCCCACATTAACGGCAGCGGAGATCACAACCGAGGAGTACCGGGAGGGAAGAGCGGTGCTTAAAGATAAAATCGAAACTTATCGACCAAAGGTTGTTTGTTTCGTCGGTAAGGGTGTTTATGAGCAGTACAGCGGTAAACGTGGGATGGCTTGGGGGGTTCAGCCTGTACCCGTTGTAACGGGGGTCATCGAATATGTATGTCCTTCATCGAGCGGCCTGGTGCGCATGAAGCTGGAAGAGATGGTAGAAATCTTTAGCGGGATGCTGGCATATAGCCAAGCGGAGAGGAGCACGACATGAACATTCCATGGCTGGATTGGGCCAAACAAATTCAAGCGATCAGCCAGGCTGGGCTGGAGTATGGCAAAGACGGGTACGATTTGGAGCGTTACGAGGCGCTGCGCAGCATTAGCGTGGAGATGATGAGCTATTTCACCGAGACGCCCGTGGATAAAGTGAGGGAGCTCTTTGCGGGTGAAAGCGGCTATGCGACGCCAAAAGTGGATATTCGCGCCGTCGTGCTTCACGAAGACCAGATGCTGCTTGTGAGGGAGCGTGCGGACGGCGCTTGGTCTTTGCCAGGTGGCTGGGCGGATATCGGCCTCTCCCCCTCCGAGGTCGCCGTCAAGGAGACCAAGGAGGAGGCCGGCTACGATGTCCGGCCGGTTCGGTTATTGGCGGTTCTGGACAAGAAGCGCCATGCTCATCCGCCGTCGCCTAACCACGTGTACAAGATTTTTATCTTGTGCGAGCTGGTAGGCGGGGAGGCGCTGGACGCCGGTCTGGAAACGAACGGCGTAGGGTTCTTTAGCGAGAGCGAGCTGCCGCCGCTCTCGCTTGAGCGGAACACCGCCGACCAGCTTCGGCGGATGTTCGCGCTTGCCCGCAGCACCGCTTCGCAGGTGCTGCTCGACTAGCCGCGCGCGTGTCCCCCCAGGGGGAACACGCCTAGCGGCTCGTAGGCCGGCGACCGGCCCAAGTGGCTGCGGTAGAGGACGATGTCCTCTACCTGCCACGCGGGCCAGCCGCCGGCTGGCACGCCGGCCGCGAGCGCGGCGCGCTGGAACGGTCCCGCCGCTGCGCGGTAGCGGCGGGCCAGCGTGATGTGCGGCCGGTAGGCGCGAGCCTCGGCCGGGAAGCCGTGGCGGGCGCAGGCGGCTTCGGTAGCGCGCTGCAGCTGCGCGAGCGCGGCGGTGTCGCCGGCGACGCCCGCCCACAGGATCGACGGCGCCGCCGGAGGGCCGAACACGCCGAGGCCCTCGGCGCGCAGGGCGAGCGGCGTCGCCGCCGCGGCCAGCTGGCGCAGATCGGGCGCCAGCGCATCGGCAACCTCGGCGGTCGTGTCGCCGAGGAACTGCAGTGTGATGTGGACGTCCTGTGGATGCGTCCACTTGCTGAAAGGCAGCTTCTCTTGGAGGCTGCCTTTCCATATGTCCAGCTCCCGCTTGGCTTCTTGCGGGAGTTGAATGCCGACGAACAGCCGATAAGCTGCAGAGTCGGCTGAAGACGTTGAAGTTGAAGTTGATGTTGAGGTTAATGCAAAATGTGAGGAAGACACAGGAATCAGACTCCTTTATTCGACAAGTTAATTTCATCCTTTGGTCAATTCTTCTCCTAGCATTACCAACTGAGGTTCTACTTGATGCAAGGGGAGAATCTTGCTATCATAGCCATAATACAAAAAGCAAAGGTGTGGTCATTCATGGGAAATCGGGCCTACAATTTTAATGCAGGGCCTGCAGCGCTTCCGCTCGAAGTGCTGCAAAAAGCGCAGGAAGAGATTGTCGAATTTAAAGGAATCGGTATGTCGATTATGGAAATCTCTCACCGCAGCGCGGAATATGAGCAAGTACATAATGAGACACAGCAATTGCTGAAGCAAATTTTCGGCATCCCGGACGGTTATCAAGTTCAGTTTTTGCAAGGCGGAGCCAGCACGCAATTCGCTATGATTCCAATGAACTTCCTGAAACCGGGCAAAGTAGGCAGTTACGTGCTTACTGGCGCATGGGCGGAAAAAGCGGTGCAGGAAGCCGGCTTATTTGGCGAAGTATCGATTGCTGCAAGCTCCAAAGAACAAAAATTCATGAAAATCCCTGACCTGAGTGAAATCAACATTCACCCGGATTCCGCATATCTTCATGTGACATCCAACGAGACGATCGAAGGCGCGCAGTTCCAAAGCTACCCGGACACAGGCAACGTTCCGTTGATTGCGGATATGTCCAGTGACATTTTGAGCCGCCCGGTTGACGTATCGAAGTTTGGCATGATCTACGCAGGGGCGCAGAAGAACCTCGGTCCTTCCGGTGTGACTGTCGTGATCGTGAAAGAGGACATGCTTCAAGATTTGCCCAAAACGATCCCTACGATGCTGCGCTACGAAATTCACAGCAAAAATAACTCCCTCTACAATACGCCACCTGTGTATTCCATTTATATGGTGAACCTGGTGCTGAAATGGATTCAAGAGCAAGGCGGACTTACCGCTGTGGAGAAAAATAACCGCGAGAAAACTAGCCTGATCTATAACGCGATCGACCAAAGCGGTGGCTTCTACCGTGGCCCTGTCGATAAAGGCAGCCGTTCGACCATGAACATCACATTCCGTCTGGCTGATGAAGAGCTGGAGAAGAAATTTATCAAGGAAACTGAGCAAAACGGCTTCGTTGGTTTGAAAGGGCACCGCAGTGTTGGCGGCTTGAGAGCTTCCACCTACAACGCAGTTCCTTACGCTTCTTGTAAAGCACTTGCTGATTTCATGATCGATTTCCAAAAACGCAACGGATAATCGGATCAACTTCTTAACCTAAGCTATTCATGACTCCACCTGGTGGTCGTGGATAGCTTTTATTATCAATTAGGTAACTCAATATGAACCGAACATTTATGAATCCCTGAACACTGACTTCTTCAATAACGACCCTCGTTCGTAAATAAAGACTCTAATGACGCTAAAAGTATGAGGATTTCCAGCTTTGGATCGATTAGAGAACAACTTACCATAAATTACGAACAAGGTGCTCTAATTACAGACTTTTGTTCGTTGGAGCCCTATTTTATTGCGCTTTCAAAATTATAGCGTCAAACCAGTGCTCTAATAACGACCCTTGTTCTCTATATACTCGCTGCCCCCTAACAGCTGCCCCCTAACAGCTGCCCCCTAACAGCTGCCCCCTAACAGCTGCCCCTAACTGCTGCCCCTTAACTGCTGCCCCTTAACTGCTGCCCCCTAACAGCTGCCCCCTAACAGCTGCCCCCTAACAGCTGCCCCCTAACAGCTGCCCCCTAACTACTGCCCCCTAACTACTGCCCTCTATTTACTGCCCTCTATTTACTGCCCTCTATCTACTGTTCTCTGTATACTGCAAACTAACTACTGCACTCTATCAACTGCTCTCAGTGTGCTGCTCACTTTCTGTTCTCTATCAACTGCTCTCAGTGTCTATTCTAGTCCCAGCCTCCGCACTGCACTCAGCCACAGCACAGCACTGCACCTACTCTCTGTTCTGCAATCCCTCAGTTTTTCTCCCCAGGTCTCAATCCCTGATCTTTATTCAAGATTTCCTTAAACCACCCATGAAGACCATGTGCTTTACACTTTGCCATGAAGCAAAATCTGACATGAACTTTTACTTGGACAATTGGATGCAATTGGAATCAGAATTGGGTTGTTTTCTTGCTTGTATAAGTGTAAAATCAGCACTTCAAGCATGATTTTGCTCGATGTCTTATTGCCGTTCTGTACATTTGCAACATTCGACAAAAGCGAATTTTCAGCCAAAAAAAATTTCGAATTTGTGAAGTGCTTTCAGCCCGCGACCTTGCTGGGTTTTGGTATTTTTGGTGTGGGAATAGACCTTTTTCCTCATTGACAAACACTATATCTTGATATAAATTTGAATCTATCAACTACATATCGTTATGAAAAGGTGTTGTCACGTTTCAAAGGAACGTGGTGACCTAATAGGGAAAGTACGGTGCAAAGCCGGCGCGGTCCCGCCACTGTAAGGAAAAGCTTTTGTTCGAATAATCGCTGGTTTTGTCGAAATGATAGACGGCGAAGGCGAGCATATAGCTAAAAATCCGAGCCAGGAGACCTGCCTTTTCTTGTGACACACCCCTACGGCAGATAGGAAGGTGTCTGATTCCCACTTGCGCGACAAGCGTTTATTTTCGCATGTCTTTCTGTGGCGTATTCGGCCCTTATCCGTCCGAGTGCGTCATTTTTATTTGCGTATGTCACAGATGTTTACATAAGAGTTTCACAACGAATGAACGTTTAGATAGAGTTGTAAAAGGAGACGAGTCCCTATGCTGATTGCTTACGATTCAAAGACGGGAAATGTTCGCAGATTTATCGCCAAACTGCAAATGCCGGCGGTTCAAATCGAGGAAGCGATGAAGATGGACGAGCCTTTTGTGCTTGTGACATATACAACCGGTTTTGGTCAAATTCCACCGAAGGTTGCTTCCTTCTTAGAAGAAAATCACCCCAATTTGATCGGTGTAGCAGCCAGCGGCAATCGCAACTGGGGAGACGGTTTCGCCAAGAGCGCGGATACCATTTCAGCTTTATATGATGTACCAGTGTTAACGAAATTCGAACTATCCGGAACCAAAAATGACGTAGAACGCTTTGTACAGGGGGTAAATGCAATTGCGGCACATTGAGCTTAATAACCTATTAATGCAACGCGGAGCGGACGGTTTTTTCCAACTGGAGAAAGATAAGGAAGCCGTTCAAGTATTTATGGAGGAAGTTCATCGCAATAGTCTCACTTTTCCCGATACCTCTTCCAAAGTTCGTTATATGATCGATCATAACTACTATGAGGACGTATATAAGAACTACACAGAGTCGGAAGTTGAAGAGATCTATCGAGTTGCGCACGAGTCTTCGTTCGAATTTGCTTCTTACATGGCGGCATCCAAATTTTATACGGACTATGCGCTGCGCAGCGACGATAAGTCGGTGTATCTGGAACATTACCCGGATCGGGTTGCAATCGTTGCGTTGTATTTGGGACGCGGTGATGTACATACTGCACGTGCATTAGCTATATCTATGATGGAACAACGCCTTCAGCCGGCGACGCCGACGTTCTTGAACGCAGGCAAAAGCCGCCGAGGCGAAATGGTTTCCTGTTTCCTGCTGGAGATGGACGATTCACTTAACTCGATCAACTATGTGCTTGCGACTTGCATGCAGCTCTCCAAAATCGGTGGCGGGGTAGCGGTCAATTTATCTAAGCTTCGCGGTCGCGGAGAAACGATCAAAGGCGTCGAACATGCGGCTAAAGGGATTATGCCGGTGCTCAAGCTGATGGAGGATGCTTTCTCCTATGCGGACCAAATGGGCCAGCGTAAAGGCTCTGGAGCAGCGTACTACAACATTTTCGGCTGGGACGTTATGGAGTTCCTGGACAGCAAAAAGATCAACGCCGACGAGAAGTCTCGCCTGAAGACACTGTCGATCGGTCTCATCGTACCTAATAAATTCTATAAGTTGGCGGAAGAGAACAAACCGCTGCATGTTTTTGCGCCATATACGGTGTATCAAGCTTACGGCAAGCACATGGACGACATGGATTTAGATGAAATGTATGAAGAACTGCTGGCTAATCCGCGTGTGAAGAAAAAGGTCGTCATGAGCGCGCGCGACATGCTGGTCAAAATTGCGACAACTCAGCTGGAATCCGGCTATCCATATATGATGAACCGATCGAATGCGAACAAGGATCATGCGCTTAAAGAGATCGGAACGATTAAAATGTCCAACCTGTGCACGGAGATTTTCCAGCTGCAGGAGACTTCGGAAATCAACGATTACGGTCAGGAGGATCTTATTCTCCGTGACATCAGCTGCAACCTTGCATCGATGAACATTGCGAATGTAATGGACCGCAAGAAGCTTCGCGAAACGGTGCACGAGGGCATGATTGCCTTAACAGCGGTGAGTGACATGACGACTGTAGCGAATGCGCCAGGCGTGGCAAAAGCGAACCGTGAGCTGCATTCCGTCGGTCTAGGCGTGATGAATTTGCATGGTTATCTGTCCAAAAATAAGATCGCTTATGAAAGCGATGAGGCCAAAGATTTTGCCCGCACGTTCTTCATGGCGATGAACTATTATTCGATCGAACAAAGCAAAGAAATTGCCAAAGCGAAGGGCCAGACGTTCGATGGCTTTGAGCTTTCGGAGTATGCGAATGGTGCGTATTTCGATAAGTATTTGAATACGAATTATCAGCCGGTTACGGATAAGGTGAAAGAGCTGTTCGAAGGCATGCATATCCCAACGCAAAGCGACTGGCTTGCTCTGAAGGAAGAGGTTCAAAAGCACGGCTTGTATCATGCGTACCGTCTTGCGATTGCGCCTACACAGAGTATTTCTTACATTCAAAACTCTACTTCCAGCGTTATGCCGATTGTTGAGCCGATCGAAACACGGACGTATGCGAACTCAACTACGTACTACCCGATGCCTTTCATGCAGCGTGACAATTTCTTTTACTATAAATCGGCGTACCAAATGGATCAGTTCAAGATCCTCGATCTCATTGCAGAAATTCAAGCACACGTGGATCAAGGTATCTCAACGATTCTGCACGTCAATAGTGACGTAACGACAAGACAGCTGGCAAGGTACTACCTATATGCGGCACACAAGGGACTTAAATCGCTCTACTACACGCGAACCAATCAACTCTCCGTCGAGGAGTGCGTCAGCTGCGCGGTGTAATTCGGAAGGAGACCAAACATAGATGAGCACAAGCACGATCGAAAGCGCGGGCGCGACGAAAAGAGCCGTCAACTGGAACCGGCCTGACGACGATTTTACAATTACGTTTTGGAATCAAAACATTATGCAGTTCTGGACGGATGAGGAAATCCCGCTTTCCGACGATAAAATGTCCTGGATGACGCTGAACGGCGCGGAACGCGATCTCTATATGAAAGTGCTAGGCGGGCTGACGCTGCTCGATACGATGCAAGGCGGCGTCGGCATGCCGAAGATTTTGGAGCATGTGGACGGATTGCAGCGCAAAGCAGTGCTCAGTTTCATGGGGATGATGGAGCAAATCCATGCGAAGTCGTATAGCAGCATCTTCACGACGCTGTCGTCGACGGAGGAAATCAATGAGATTTTCCTATGGGTTGAACGCAATCCATATTTGCAGTTTAAGGCGAACACGATCTCCCGCTACTACGACAATATCGTTACGCGCAAAGAGTTGTATCTCGCCATGGCGGCATCCGTACTGCTTGAAAGCTATTTGTTCTATAGCGGCTTCTACTACCCGCTTTATTTGGCCGGACAAGGTAAAATGACGAGCAGCGGCGAAATCATTGACTTGATTTTGCGGGACGAGAGCATTCACGGCTTGTACGTTGGCGTATTGGCCCAAGAGGTGTATGGCGAGCTGAGTGCGAAGGAGCAGGACGAAGCATACGAAACGGTATGCACAATGCTTAAGGAGCTCCATGCAAATGAGGAGAAATACACCGAGAGCCTGTACGATTCCATCGGCTTGACGGAGGATGTCAAAGCATTCCTGCGTTACAATGCGAATAAAGCATTCATGAATCTGGGTCTGGAACCGATGTTCCCGGAAGAGGAAATCAACCCGATTGTCCTCAACGGACTCAGCACGAAGACGAAGCAGCATGACTTTTTCTCGAAAAAAGGCAACGGTTATGTGCGTACGATTCACGTGGAGCCGCTGACCGATGATGACTTTACTTTTTAATGACAGCATAAATACCATGCAAAAATGGGTGCCTAGCGGCACCCATTTTTATCGAAAATGTAGGAGTAAGCGGAAATTTATTCTAATGGGAGTTTAAAAATTTCGCTTTCAGAACCGAGAAGGTTGGACGAATACCGGAGAAGGAGGAACGGAGCGTAGAGATTTGCTACGTGAGTACCGGACTTCCCGGATTCGTTCAAGATTCGATGCCGAAATATCATCTCGAACAACTTCGTTATCAAAGTGAAATTTTTAAACAACTTCTAAGCGAGAGATTCTTTGACGGCAGGTTCGGTTAGCTTGTAGCCAACATTCCTGATGGTCATAATATATTCGGGGTTGCGTGCATTGTTCTCGATTTTGTCGCGCAAGTGAGAAATGTGCACATCGACGATACGCGTATCGCCCAAGAAATGATAGTCCCATACGCCGTGCAGCAGTTGCTGGCGGCTTAGCACTTTACCGCGATGCTTGCAGAGGAAGAGCAGCAGCTCGAATTCCTTCGGTGTCAGCTCGATAGGCGCGCCGCCAACCATCACCTCGCGTTGATCCGCTTTGATGGAGATTTGGCCAATGTTAATCGGAGCATTCTCAGTTGTAGACGGCAGCGTTTGGATACGTCGCATAATCGCTTGGATACGGGAAATGAGTTCCTGCGGACTAAACGGTTTCGTCATGTAATCATCGGCTCCGTTATCGAGTCCGGCGATTTTATCGGTAAGATCCTGCATGGCCGTGAGCATAATAATTGGTACCAGGTTATTCTGGTTTCTTAATTTGCGGCAAACTTGAAATCCGTCCATTTTAGGCAGCATTAAATCGAGAACAATCAGGTCGGGACGGAAGGTTTGGATCGCATCGAAAACGGCCTCTCCATCAAAAACACACTGCACCTCGAAGCCTACAAGCTTCAGGTTAAATTCTATAAGCATGGAGATTGAAGGTTCGTCATCCACGACTAAAATTTTCTTTTTCATCGATGTTTGGCTCCTTTTATCGAATGATAAGTCTATTATGTCAAGACTCTATCATCGACATATTAAGATAAAGTTAACCCAGTGTAAAATTGCATTCCAGGTTGTCTTATAATAGGATAATGTGTGAGGTGAATATTAAAGCGATGGCTTTTCATATTGTATTAGTAGAACCCGAGATTCCCGCCAATACAGGCAATATTTCGCGCACTTGCGCTGCAACAGGCACTTATTTACATCTGGTGAGACCGCTTGGCTTTCAAACGGATGACAAAACGCTGAAACGCGCCGGACTGGACTACTGGCATTCCGTCAAGCTGGAGTATCACGATTCTTTCGATGAAGTGCTTCAAACCTATGCGGGGCATCGGTTTTTCTTCGCAACGACGAAAGCAAAGAAGTGCTACACGGACTTTACTTTTCAAGACGGCGATTTTCTGGTTTTCGGGAAAGAAACGAAAGGGCTGCCTGAGGAGCTATTGAGCCAGCATCCGGAGACACTGCTGAGGCTGCCGATGTCAGACGCAGTAAGATCGTTAAATTTATCCAACTCCGTTGCCATCATGCTGTATGAAGGCTTGAGGCAGACGGGATTTACCGGGCTTACTTAGGCGTCATTCATTCATAGGACCACCGAACCGACATGATTTGTCAGAAAGAGAAAGTTTCATTTTGAAAATAGAAGGAATTTCTCGGAGAACGGCGAATACCTACGGTATCAATGTGTTTAGAGCAATTTAGATTGGTTCTAGAGGCATGGAAAACGGAGCGGAAGAGAGGTGAAGTCCTATGATGAAACCAGCAGGTGTCGTTCGTAAAGTCGATCAATTGGGACGTATTGTTCTGCCTAAATCGCTTAGGAAGCGATATCAAATGAACGAAGGGGATCCTGTAGAAATTCTTGTACAGGGCGACCATATTATTCTTGAAAGATACCGCCCGAAATGCGTCTTTTGCGGGAACATGGATGGTGTCAGTGAGTTCAAAGAGCGTCATATCTGCTCTACATGTTTAACTGAAATGAATATGCTGAAAGCAAAAGTTTAATTAATAGGGTTAAAAAAAGAAAAAGCATCGCTTCTCTGGAGAGAAGGCTGATGCTTTTTTGCGTTGCCGTTTATTAGAGCCCTTTTGTCTTATCTTCGTTATAGGAAGCCGTCATCATTGCGACGATAAAAAGAGCAAAAGTGGTAATAACGAGCCAAAATGTAGATGACAATCCGAACATGTGCTGCACCTCCTACAGGTTTGAAGAACGAAAATACATATAGTTAAAATTTATTATACCCAACGATCCGTAAAAAAGAAACGAATAAAATGTGAATTTTCGTTATTTGAAGAAAAGAAAGTGCGTAGCGAGCGGCCTTAGTTTGCCGTCAGAAGGACGGTTAATGACGCTGCCGCCCCAAACCAAGGTGGTGGATCCGCCTCCGTCCAGATTATAAGCATCCACGATACCGAGCTGTTGCATCTTGTCCTGAAGCTCGGCGAGCGTGGCGCCTGAGTTGCCGCTCTCGTCATAGCCGTCAGTAACGATAAAAAGCAGTTGATCGTTCTTATAGTTAGCTATGATGGTACGTGCCGCCCTGGCGGGTGAGCTTTGCCATTGATACGGAATGGAAGTTTTGCTGCCGTTTTTGAGCAAGGTTGGCACGAAAGTGGTCCCCATCAGTGGATTCAACTTATCGAGCTCGGATTGACTGGTGAATTTGCCGCCAATGAGCTGGCGATCTTTATTCAGCCCAATGAAAACCGTATCGTTATTGCTCGGGAAGAAGCCGTTTAAGTATTTCCCGTTCATCACGGTCGTATCCAGCGGGAAACGCCTGCCCTTGCTGTCATCAGCGAAGCCGCCGGCATTGACGCCAGCGATAGCGCCGTAACGGGAAGCAGCACTCAGTGTCGTTTCACTAGAGCCCATCTTGTCATTGCCAAGTACAAGCTTAATGGCTTTGTCGCTTTTCAGGTTTACTTTGAGCGCGTAGCCTTTATAATTGCTATCGTTTAGCGTAAAAAGCTTAAGGTCTATATTGCCCGAAGTCGCCTGCTTCATTGGGGTACCCAGCTTTGCCGTTATGCGAGCATCATAGATAAGGCCTGGCTTAGCAGCCTGAGCCGCGGCGTTTTGAAGCATGCCGTTAACCTCGGCGGTGCTTTTCTCATACAGCTCGAAGTATTTCTCAATAATTGACTTGGTTTGCACCGCATCGCTGTTCGCCTTTACGAGTTTGTTGTCTAGTTCTTGTGCTTCCCGTTGTAAAGAAAAGGTTGTTATTCCGGGCCTCGCGAGATCTGTGATATGTATATTCGCATTGACGAGGAGCAGCCAAATGAGCACCCCAAGGAATGGGGCGCAAGCGAGTAAAAAGACGCGATTAATTTGCTGAATCGGATTCATTATTTTAACACATCCAGATTTTTTTGCAGCTCATCCAGTTTCTTTTTTACATCGGCAAGCTGGGTGTATAGTTGGTTGCTGTTGTCGGTTTTGCTGTTGGCGCTGTCCTTGGTGAAAGCGAGCAGCTCGTTGAGCGAGTCGACTTTTTTCTGTAAGGCCGTCATGTCAGTCGTTACGCTGTCTTTCAATTGAGCGACTTGCTTCTGATAATCCTCTTGGACGGCTTGGAGTTGCTGCTGGGTTTGCTGTGCGATATCGGTTGCGATTTTTTGTCTCAAATGCTCTGTGTACAGCATGGCTGCTGCCACTCCGATTGCGATCAGCATGACCCAGCCCAAGAATAAATACACATACGTTTTCCTCTTTGCTTTGGTAGCCTTCGAAGCGCGCGGAAAAGAGTTCGCAGCGGTTGTTTCGATGGGCATGTTCATGTTAATCACCTCTGTCTACTAGTATAACATATTCCATATTTTATACAGAAATTTAGAAGGTTGTTTAAAAAGTCAGCTTTGATAACGAAGCAATTCAGGTTGTATCTCGGCATCGAATCTTGAACGAAACCGGGAAGTCCGGTACTCTCGTAGCAACCCTCTACGCTCCGTTCCTCCTTCTCCGGATTTCGTCCAACCTTCTCGGTTCTGAAAGCCGACTTTATAAACTCTTAATTTAGCTAGATTTCGAGTTTTTCCGGTATTCATTCGGAGAAATTCCCTCTTGCTTTTTGAAAACTTTGCTGAAATATTTCTCATCTTGATAGCCGACCATCTCAGCGACCTGTGAAATGCGAAGGTGCGGATTTTGCAGCAAGATTTTCGCTTTATCCATCCGGATTTGTCCTAAATAATCGGATAAATTGACTTCGAATTCTTGTTTGAACTTTCGCGAAATATACTCCCGGCTTAGATAAAAGCGATTCGCAATGTCCTGCAGCGTAATATCCTCGTGATAATGCTGATCCAGAAAAGAAGCGATTTCGAAAATCACATTCTTATCTTTTTGCTGGTTCGCAAGGAAAAGTTTGGACAGCTGCACCATGCTGCGGGTCAGCTCTTGCTGCCAAAGCGGCAAAGATAGAATGCCATGCTCGTCAAGAGGGACAATCAAGTTGGTTGGCTCACCGGCAAGCATCTGCTTAACTTCTTCCTCGCTCTTGCTGGGGAAGAATTCTTGCACCCATCGTCGTGTCATAACCGTGTATTCACGCCACCAATGATCAAGCTGCTCCAGCGTAATCACATCGGTTTGCTTCACCGCATCGATCCATTGCTGAACAGACTCACCGATCTGCTCGCTGCTGCCGCTGCGAATCGCAAGATGAATGCGCTCCTCATAGTGGCTGAAAGACAATGCACGATGCGTAGACTTCGCCATTGGCTTGAGCGTGCTGTGAATCCAAGTGTCTTTGGCAAGCAGATTCCGCTGTCGTAAAGCCTCCCGAGCTTCCCGGTAGGAAACGGACAATTCCCCGGGAAATGGATGCGAACCGCCAATGCCAAAATCTACGCGGCTTCGCAGCGTCATCCGCATGCCCTCATTAATTTTAGTCAAAAGGGATTCGGCATCGCGCTGCTCTTTCCATAGAAAGAGCACAATCTCATTATCGCTGTTCCAATAACGGAATGCGAAGCCTCGCTGCTCGCTGCGAAGAAACTCGTTGCAGATGTTAATGAGCGAAAACAGCAGCAGATCGAGATTGTGACCGAACTTATTTTTCAAACTTCGCTCCATCGTATCGAGCGAGAGGATGGCCACTCGGCAATACCGCGTATCGCGGGACAAGCCGAGTTCCTTGTCGAGCTGTTCGGCGGAAATTTCGTAGGTCGAAGGCTCCGCAATCAAATTCGATAGCTGCTTGTCCCAGTAGACCGGCTTAATCTGGTTCATCTCAATATTGCGATTGAGATTCAACTGGCGGTGCTCTTCATCCTTGTTCCAGGCGAGAATCGCTTTGGACAGAGCTTCGTTCAGCTGATCGGCGTCGATCGGCTTCAGAATGTAATCCGTACCGCCATATTTGACCGTATGGCGCAATAACGAGAAGTCGTCGTGCCCGCTGATGACGATCGTCTTGCTATCTGGGGCGTTCGCATGCAGCCATTCAAGCAGCTCGACGCCATTCATAACGGGCATCATCATGTCCGTCATGATGATTTCGGGCTTTTCGCGTTCGACGAGCTCCATAGCGGCTTCGCCGTTCGGCGCCTCGAGAATCGTATCGATGCGGTGTGCCTGCCAGTCCACAAGCAGGCGGATCGCATCCCTTACATGCTTTTCATCGTCGACAATAAGTGCTTTCATCGGTTGTCTTCCTTCTTTATGGGAATCGTAATGATAATTCGCAGACCTTGAGGCTCGGCATGCCCAATCTCCAAACTTGCTTCATCAGTGAAATATAACTGAATCCGTGTCAGTACATTGCTAAGTCCGATGCAGGCTTCATCTGTGATGGAAGGCGCATTCAGCCTGCTTTTGACCTCTTGCATCCGTTCTTCCGTCATTCCAACCCCGTTATCCTCTACGGTTATTATGAGCAATTGTCGACTCTCTTCTACAATTTTCGTCGTTCGGATGCTTAATAAGCCCGTACTAGAGCCCGGTTTAAAGCCATGCTTAAAATAATTTTCGACAAGTGGCTGAAGCATCATTTTGGGTACGGCTATCGCGAACGTACTTTCTTCAATCTGATAAGCAATTTCAAACTGATGCTCGAAACGCTGTTTTTGCAGTTCCAGATAAGATTTGATATGATCCAGTTCTTTACGTAAAGTCACGATAGACTCACTCGTATTCATGCTATAATGCATCATTTTGGCTAGCGATGAAATCAATGCATAAATTTTCGGCGCATCGTGCTGAAGCGCAAGGGTACCAATGGACTGGAGCGCATTATTCAAAAAGTGCGGGTTGATCTGCGCCTGCAGCGCCATGAGTTGATTGGATTTATTCGCAAGTTCAAGGCGGTATTCGCGCATGACCATTTGATTCAAATCCTGCATCAGCGTATGGAAACGGTTGGCCAGAATACCCAGCTCATCGGTTCGGGTCAGCTCGATTTCGGCGTTCATTTGACCGGTTTGAATACGGGTGATGTAACGGATCAATTGCTTGATCGGAGCTGTAAAACGAATGCTGATAAAGACGGTGCCGGCGATCACGACGACGAGAAATAGCGTAAGCACTAGAGAATTGATCAAAGTCAATTGTTTCGCGTTTTTCGTTAACTGCTCATAAGGAAGCCGCTTGACGATCGTCCAGTTCACGTTGTCCGTAACCATTTTCTCATAGACATTCGTTCCTGCATATCGACCATTGGTCCATTCATAGCTTCCTCTTAACGCTTGACTATGAATGGCTTCGCTCGCCCAATTGCCTTCGATCGGTTGTCCCCATTTCGCCGGATCCGGACCGAATACGATAAATCCGGACTCGTCGATGATGTACAATTCTTCTTGATCATGAGTGTACAAGTTCTGACAAATTTCCGAGATTAAATCGAGCCCAATATCGATAACCAGTTCGCCGATCGCGGTGTTGTTCGGTGAGTACATGATTTTCCGATGCATAGATAAGACGGGTGAAGGAGCAAAATAGACTGAAAGCGGAATGCCATAGCTATTGCTTTCATGGGTCGTTTCGAAATAAACAACCTTATCTTGGGGAAAAGGCCGTAAATTCTCATATTTGCCGTTTGAGCTCCGCGGAATGTCGCTAACCATTAGATAAGAACGGTCACTCGGGGCTGCGTATAGATAGATTTGCTTAATTTCTTTCACAGAATGGGACATAACCTGAAGTCCGACGGAAATATCTTTTTCATTTAAATAATCGATATCGGTCTGCCGTTCCAAAATGTTATATAGTTTCTCGTTGGTATAGATCGTGAGAGACGCCTGTGCCACACTGTTCAAGTAGTTGATGAGATTGGTCTTTCCTTGTGAAATCAACACGGCACTGCTGTTTATCGTATCCTCAGTCACTTTTTGCTTCGTAAAAAAATACGAAACGATAACAGAGGTAATAAACGGAATCAAGGTGGCGAGCAGCAAAAAGAGGATCAATTTATTACGAATGCTGTTACGAATCAAGATGCATCAACTCGATTTCCTGTGGGTGTTTTTTCCCTACATTGTAGCAGGAGAGGTCAACAAATTCCACCTAATGCATCACGATTATCTGTGTTTAGCAAGTCTTAAGGAACTTATACTTAAATGTACAGTTACTTATACGTAAGGGGGAAAATTCCCATGAAAAACAATAAAGGTATGGCAGGACTTCTCCAGCAATGGGTGTTTGTCGGCCCGGCATTGATCTTTTTTGCGATCATTGTCGTTATTCCTTTTCTCATGAGCATTTATTATTCGTTTACCGAATGGAATGGCGTATCCACGACAGTGAAGTTCAACGGCTTGGACAATTTTAAACACATTCTGTTCAGTGACACCGATTACCGCAATGCGTTCTGGTTCACGACGCGCTTGACCGTAACGAATGTTATTATCACGAATCTTGTCGGATTTCTACTGGCTTTGCTGCTTACGCAAGCTCTGAAATCGCGAAATGTGCTTCGTACGATTTTCTTCATGCCGAACGTCATCGGCGGGTTGTTGCTTGGTTTTATTTGGCAATTTATTTTTGTAAAAGGTTTTGCAACGCTTGGTGATTTGACGAACCTCAGCTTCTTCCAACTTCCTTGGCTGGGCGATGCGCCAACCGCCTTCTGGGCGATTGTCATCGTGAGCGTGTGGCAGGGAGCCGGCTACTTAATGATCATTTATATTGCGGCACTTTCCAATGTGCCTAAAGATATGATCGAAGCAGCGTATATTGATGGGGCTACTCGTACACAGGTGCTGCGTAATATTATTGTGCCGCTCATAATGCCGGCTGTAACCGTCTGTCTTTTCCTTACGATTTCCTGGTCTTTCAAAATATTCGACATCAACTTCTCCTTAACTAAAGGTGGGCCGTTCAATTCGACCGAATCAGTGTCCATCAATATTTACCAGGAGGCTTTCCGCAATAACAATTACGGTCTGGGAACAGCAAAAGGATTAGTGTTCTTCATTGTAGTTGCCATTATTTCGACCATCCAGGTTATGTATACGAAACGCAAGGAGGTTGAAGCCTAATGGGTACCGTAAAAAAATACTCAGCTCGACTGTTTACGCTTGAGGTGCTCGGCATCTTGATCGCTCTGTTATTCCTAATACCTTTCTACTTCGTTATTGCCAATTCGTTTAAAACGTTTCCGGAACTGGCGGCCAATACGGCCAAACTCCCGAAATCTTTGTACTTTGACAACTACACTAAAGTATGGACGATTATGAAATTCCCGAGTGCGTTTCTGAATTC
Source organism: Paenibacillus sp. GCM10027628 (assembly GCF_042676385.1). NCBI lineage: Bacteria > Bacillati > Bacillota > Bacilli > Caryophanales > Paenibacillaceae > Paenibacillus > Paenibacillus sp. GCM10027628. The sequence goes on along the minus strand of NZ_JBHTHA010000001.1, from coordinate 254,659 downwards.
CTTAATCATTACGGTGCTCAGTAACGTAGGGCTTGTCGTCATCAGTTCGATGGCTGCCTATCGGATGGTTAGAAAGTCCAGCAAATTTAATAATATCGTCTTTCTGGCTTTTGTCGCTGCGATGGTCATTCCGTTTCAATCCATCATGATCCCGCTTGTACGCGTGGCCAGTCAGGTTGGACTAATGGATAGCAAGTTAGGTTTGGTTGCTTGTTATTTCGGGTTCGGGGTTTCTCTGAACGTGTTCCTATATCATGGTTTCATTAAATCCATTCCCATGGAAATTGAAGAATCGGCCACAGTGGACGGAAGCTCTCCTTACGGCGTTTTCTGGAGAATCGTATTCCCACTGTTAAAGCCGATGTCGACAACGATCGTTATTCTGAACAGCTTGTGGATTTGGAATGATTACCTGCTGCCTTCATTAGTTCTGAACAGCCCAGAGCTGAGAACGATTCCGTTAGCTACATTCTCCTTCTTCGGTCAATATACGAAGCAATGGGATTTGGCTTTGGCCGGCTTAACACTTGGCGTACTGCCAATCGTTATTTTCTTCTTGGCGATGCAGAAACACATTGTTGAAGGAATTACTGCCGGATCCGTTAAAGGTTGACATTTATGCTATTAAGTTCAAAATCTTCCACCTTTATGTTCAATATTCTCTGTGTTCCGGGTTTAAGTAAGTGTTTACAATAAACCATGTAAGAGTTTTCAAGCAACGGAATTCAAGTTGATTGGTCACTCGAAATCCTGATTTAAACTAGAAAAGGGAGGCAACACCCAAATGAAAAAACTGACGATGATCAGTATGGCAGCAGTTCTCTCACTATCTGTAGTCGCAGCGGGCTGTGCGAAAAAAGACACCACAACTCCGGCGCCATCGGCTACTGCAGGAGGGGCTGCAACAGCAGCGCCAGCAGCAGGCGGTAAACAAGTTACGATTAAAATGTTCCAATTTAAAGTAGAGATTGCCGATCAACTCGGCAAATTGATTCAAGAATATCAAAAACAAAATCCAAACGTAAAAATCCAAGTAGATACCGTTGGCGGCGGCGCAGATTATGGCGCGGCATTGCTGGCCAAGTTCAACTCGGGCGACAAACCGGATATTTTCAATAACGGCGGTTTCTCCGATCTGGACAAATGGATCGACAACCTCGAAGATCTGTCCGATCAGCCTTGGGTAAAAGATCTGGTATCCGTTGCGAAAGAACCGATGACCAAAAACGGCAAGCTGTATGGTCAACCGTTGAACTTGGAAGGTTACGGCTTCATTTATAACAAAGATCTGTTCGCAAAAGCAGGCATCACGGATCTTCCTAAAACCTACTCCCAACTCGAAGCAGCTGCTAAGAAATTGCAAGATGCGGGCATTACGCCATTTGAAAATGGCTATGGCGAATGGTGGGTACTCGGTAACCACTTCGTGAACTTGCCGTTTGCGAACCAACCGGATCCTAATGCGTTCATCGATGGTTTGAATAAAGGTACAGCGAAAATTCCAGGTAACGAAGTATTCAACAAATGGGTTAACTTGTTCGACCTTCAATTGAAATACGGCAACAAAAACCCGCTGCAAACGGACTACAACACACAAGTTACTGATTTCGCAACAGGCAAAGCGGCTATGACACAACAAGGTAACTGGACGCAAGTACAGATTTCCAAAACAAATCCGGATATCAAAATCGGCTTCTTGCCAATGCCAATCAGCGATGATGCTGCAGCAACCGATAAATTGTATGTAGGCGTACCGAACAACTGGGTTATTAACAAAAATTCCGCTGTAAAAGACGAAGCGAAGAAATTCCTGAACTGGATGGTTAGTTCCGATGTAGGTAAAAAATACATTACGGAAGAATTTAAATTCATCCCTGCTTTCACAACGATCCCTGCGGATGAAAAAGTACTTGGACCACTTGCTGCCGACATTATCAAATACAGCAAAGACAATAAAACTTTAAGCTGGAACTGGTTTAAATTCCCTGGCGGCGAAGCTTCCAGTAAAAAATTCGGCGATATTATGCAAGGTTATATCGCGAAGAAGTATACGAAGGATCAAATGCTGGATGAATTCCAGAAAACATGGGAGAGCCTCAAGAAGTAACTCCATAATGGCGAATTATAAAGCCTCAGCGTCAATGCTGGGGCTTTTTGCCGTTTAACAGGAATGCTGCCGGCTGTTACAATGGGGAAGACTGGAGGGTTATAATGAACACTGGAATTAGAACTTGGCTGCAAGTGAAACGGAATCCGCTTCCACTGGAGAAACAATTGTCACGAGAGGCGATCATTTCGTTAATTATTCATTCGACCTTTCAATTCGGCGCTTCGATGTCGGGCGTATTTTTGAATCTGTATTTATGGCGGCTGACGCATAGCCTGGCTGTAAACGGTACATACAATATCGTCGTTTACATACTAACACCGATCGGCTTCGCGCTTGGCGGCTGGATGATTAAAAAGAAAGACCGTATGGTTTCTTATAGACTCGGCATTACATTGATTGCTCTCTTCTATTTAAGCGTTATCATTTCACAGGAAAAGCTGGTAGAGTATTATATCCTCTTTGCCATTTTCAATGGATTGGCGGCCGCATTTTATTGGGTAGGTTATCTCACGTTAATGTATGATGTGTCTACGGAACAGAATCGCATCCGGTATCTGGCGTTCAATATGATTTTCTTCACGGTTGCAACGTTGGCAGGACCCGCTCTGGCTGGCTTTGTCATCCGGTTGCAGGAGGGATTGCGCGGATACTCCATCGTCTTCTCTATTGCATTTTTTATGTTTCTTTTAGCTACGTTGATTTCATTGAAAATTAAGGCTTCTGGCGGACATCATAAGGTCTATTACTTGAAATATGCTGGACTTTTGATGAAAAAGAATGACGCTTGGATGAAATCTTTGCTTGGTTTCTTCGGCATGGGGCTGCTTCAGGGGACTATGCTTTTTTTACCTAATATTCTTTTGTTTAAAGTGGTTCCGCGTGAAGATATCGTCGGGTACTTGGGAGTCCTATATTCAAGCCTCAGCATCGTGATGGGCGTGTTCATTTCCAAATACGCACAAGCCAATAAAGCGAGAATCTATCTGGCCATTTCGACAATTGGATATTTAGTCGGCGCTTCATTATTGCTTGGGAGTCTAAATGTATGGTCAGTTGTCAGTTTTATGATTTTGTACTCAATCTTTTCTCCTTTGCAGGGAAACACAATGACTGGCTACTACTACGGGCTGATCAGTAAGCTGCCGTTAAAAGGTGAGCTCAAAGTTGAAAGCGTCGTCGTTCGGGAATTTTTCCTCAATGTGGGCAGAGTGATTTCGATCTTTTGTTTGATCTCTATTGGCAGCGAGCTGGATGGAGGCTGGATTCCTTGGATTCTCATCGTAGCGTCGCTGCTGCAGGTTGCTTTGGTGTGGTCGGTGAAAAAGGAGCGATGACAAGGCGATGAAATTGTAACCAACCTTTTGAATGAAGGGTTTGAGGCTCCGGCATGGAAGCGCTCCGTCTCGGGAATGCTAATATCTAGCATGGTGGGAAAAGAGGGCGATTAGCATGAAGCATTATGATAGCATTATAGTAGGCGGAGGTATCGCCGGTCTTCAAGCGGCCATTCAGCTAGGCAGATACGAGCATCAGGTGCTCGTGGTTGACGCTGGGTATGGCCGTTCTACGTTATGCCGCAGTTATCATAACGTGCTCGGCTGGCCGGAAGGCGTTTCCGGTGAAGAGCTCCGGCGGCTCGGACGCATGCAGGCAGAGCGGTTGGGCGTACAGTTCGTAATGGATGAAGTTGTACAAGCTGTTGCCAAAGGAAAGCCGGGAGACGGTTTTGAGTTGTGGGGCAAGTCAGGTCAGGGATATGAGACCAAAACGCTGCTGCTAGCTACCGGGCTGCTTGATCGCATGCCTGAATTGCCGGGGCTGAAAAGATGCCTGGGGCTAACCGTATATGTCTGTCCGGATTGTGATAGTTATGAAGTCAAGGGGAAACGAACGATTGTCATGGGCTCCGGAGACGTAGGCGCACGCATGGCGCTGACGCTTAGCAGCCGAACCCAAGACCTAATTTATGTCAATCATGAGCAGCGTGCAATTAAGGCAGAGTTGCTCACTGAGCTGAAGAACAAAGGGATTACTTATGTGTCGGAGGACATTCATGAAGTAGTCGCAGAAGCAAGCGGCAGCATAAGGGGCATTCGTTTGGCGAGCGGGAAAGAGATCGAAGCGGAGCGAGGCTTTATTGCATTCGGGGGCAATGAAGTCAAGTCGGACTTGGCCAGACAGCTAGGAGCGGAACGGTTGGAGAATCGGCATATCGTCACAGACCCCCGCAGTAAAATGACCAGTGTGCCTTTCGTATGGGCTGCGGGAGATGTCGGCGTCCATGCCGAACAAGTGACGATCGCGATGGGGGAAGGTTCTCAAGCTGCAATTTGGATGAACAAGGCGCTTCTCATGATGAAAGAAGAAAAAAATATGTATAAAGTTCTGGTTAGATCTTGAATGTAGGCACGACGTGCGCGTACTCTGTCAGTGCTTTTTCGCCAAGCGGCGTGATGTGGTAGATGCCGCGGCTTTGACGGATGAACCAGCGATAGTAGTTTTTTTGCAGCAGGGAGCTGACGGCAGGGTTGCCGGTTAATTCGCGCAGCTGACGCGGGCTTAGTGGCCCCCGTTCACGCATGAGATAGGCGCAGTGGAGCGATTTTTCCCGGTAAGCGGTCATCAGCTTCTGTTGGGTGCTGCCGCCTACATTATAATCGCCGCTGCGTTCATGAAATTCATGCACCATTAGCCCTGCAGCGCGTTTGTTGTGGCGCAAGGTATAGGGTGTTGGCTCGCAGACGATGTCGACTGCGGGCTTTTTGCGTTTGTAAAATTGGACCGTGATGACGCCCAGTCCTAGCATTCGGCATAAGCGCCGAATGTCTTCCCACTGGAGCCGATGCGGAGCGCGTCCTTTATTGGGTAACTCAAACGCGACGTAAACCTCCTGAGTTAAACGCAAGCGGTCGATCCCTTGCACGAGGAGCGGGATATTTAAACTCTTCTTCAATTCAACAACAATGGGCGGTTCCTCGCCTCGAATGGCGACCAGGTCGCAATGCTTGACTTCACCGCGCACGGTATAGCCTCGCTCTTCAAAATATTGTTTAATCGGAGCGTAAAGCTCCGTTTCGTTTCGGATTGGCATGTCGCTCAGCTTCCTTTATTTCTATGAGGCTTTTTAATGAGAGCATCAGAATCTGTATCATTATATCACAGGTTTTGCTAGAATAAAGAGAGTAACTTGTACGTACATGTTGAAGCCGGAATGTAAAACAAGGAGGACGAGACCATGAGTTCAATCCAAGACGATCTGACGATGGATCACTGGTTAGGAAGAAGCATCGATTGCGCATGCGGGCAGAGGCATGAGGTGCCGATCCGGCGCATTGTGATTGAGCGAGGCGCGATGGAGCTGGCGGCCGGTTATGTGAAGGAAGCCGGCTACCGCCATGTGACGCTTGTAGCGGACGGGAGGACGCAGCAAGCGGCGGGAGAGCGGCTGCGCGTGCTGCTGGAAGCCGCGCAGATGGAGGTTTCAGTCAGCGTGATTCGCGAGAACGCGTTGGGGGAAGTTGCCGCGGATGAAGAGGCGATCGTGCAGGTACTGCTCGATACGCCGCTCTCATCGCAAGCCCTCGTAGCCGTGGGCGCGGGCACCGTCCACGACATTGTGCGCTTTGTGAGCCATCGCACGAAGCGGCCGTTCTTGTCCGTGCCGACGGCGCCGTCCGTCGACGGGTTCGCGTCCGTGGGCGCGCCGCTGATCGTCCGCGGCTTCAAGCAGACGATCCCCGCCGGCGCGCCCGAGGCGATCTTCGCCGATCTCGCGCTGCTCGCGGAGGCGCCGCAGGCGATGATCGCCGCCGGCCTCGGCGACATGCTCGGCAAGCACACGTCGCTCGCCGACTGGGCGCTCGGCCGCGTGCTCCTCGGCGAGCACTACTGCGAGCTGAGCGCTCGCTTGACGCGGGAGGCCGTGGATCTGTGCACGGCCCACCTGGACGAGATCGTGCAGCGCACCGATCTCGGCATGCGCAAGCTCATGGAAGGCCTGATCCTATCCGGCCTTTCCATGCTCCTGGTCGGCCACTCCCGGCCGGCCTCCGGGGCTGAGCACCATCTCTCCCATTACTGGGAAATGGTGCTTCTGCAGCAGCGCCGCAGGGCGCTGCTGCACGGCGCGAAGGTCGGCGTCGCGACCGTGATGATGGCGCAGCGCTATCAGGCGCTGCTGGGCATCAAGGCCGGCGAGGCCTCCGCGCGCCTCGCGCAAAGCGAGGTCCCCAGTAGGGAGACGGATGCGGTGCGCATCCGGCAGGCTTATGGGGACATGGCGGAGCAGGTCATCGCCGAGAACTTCCCGGCGGATGGCCAGGTTCTGGATGCGCGCGCGCTGAAGACGCGCATCGCCGAGCGCTGGGGCGATGTGCTGAGCATCGCCCGCGCGGTCCCTGCCCCCGAGCAGCTGAGCGCTTGGCTCGAGGCTGTGCAGGGACCGGTGACGCCAGGGCAGCTCGGCGTGGAGCCGGAGCTGCTGGAGGCGTCGCTGCGGGATGCGCTGTTCGTGCGCAACCGGTTCACGATCTTACGCTTACAGCGATTGCTGTAAGCGTGGCAACTCTACTCCCGTTCAACCTCCAAAAAGTCCTCTAGGTCCGGAAAAAGTTCCGGACCTAAAGGACTTTTGTTTACTCTTAGGAGTCCGTCACCTAAGTCTGCTGACTTTTCTTGTAGAGAACGACGTTCTCTAATAAAAGCCCGAAGAGACGCTAAAAGGGGAGAAATCTCCTCTAGGGATCGATTAAAGAACAAATGTCCATATATAACGAAGATGGTTCTTTAATTAAAGACCTTTGTTCTTTCGAGACCTGTTTTGGACATGCCTCCAATAAAATTGAGTCCAACAAGTGCGCTAATTGCGAACTTGTTCTCTAAATCTACTGACTATACCTGCTCTCAAATTTGATTGCCGATTTGGCGCTCGATCCTCAGTTGTCGGGCACGACCCGGATGTTTGCCAGATTGGAAGATAGTGAACAGTCCTATAGGCATTTAAGTCACATGCTGCGCAAATCTACATATTCCAATCTCTTCGATGCGCAGCCTCCATTTCAAATTGACGGGGATTTCGGCTCTACAGCTGTCCTTGCTTCCCGCTCTGCCTGCTGCTTGGTCGGAAGGAAATGCATTCGTTCTGCGGGCTCGTGGCGACTACACCCTGAAGTGGCACCATGGACAAGTATTGGAGGCATCCATACTTGCGGCGAAGACGGGCTTATGCAGAGTACGTATATGTAATGCGATTCAGGCGTAATGCGAGGGAGAATAGATTGCCGTGGATGGCCGTAATTTGTGCGTGGAGTTTCCATTGAGGCAGGGAAAACCCATGAACTTTCTCCTGCACAATGATTCGCGCTCTGTCGCGATAAATCACACTTGCTTAAAAATTTCGGGAAACTTATCCTCCGTGAGCGCATAGGATTGTAATACACAATTCACCATCACGAGCTGACCTGATAGTTAAAGGCGGCAGTGAAAGGAGGTACCCATGGACATATTCAAAAGGATTACGGAGCATCGTACGGAGAAGGAATTGCTGGCCTGGACCGGTACGTTCGCGGAGTACATAGACTTGGTTCGAAAAACCCCTGGCCTTGCGAAAACCGCGCACTCCAGAGTATACGAAATGATCGCTTCCCAAGGCATTAATGATCAAAGCGGCCACAAGTCCTACAAATTTTTCAACCAGGAAATTTTCGGCCTTGATCGCGCCATTGAGAAGTTAGTGGAGGAATATTTCCACTCCGCCGCCCGTCGATTGGATGTTCGTAAGCGCATATTGTTGCTGATGGGTCCTGTCAGCGGTGGTAAATCGACAATTGTGACCATGCTGAAACGCGGTCTGGAGCAATTTTCCAAGACGGATTTAGGTGCCGTATATGCGATCAAAGGATGCCCGATGCATGAGGATCCGCTTCATCTGATCCCACAAGAGCTTCGTTCAGAGGTAGAGCGGGAACTCGGTGTACGAATTGAAGGTACGTTATGTCCCTCCTGCCAAATGCGCCTGAAAACCGAGTACAACGGCTGCATCGAAGATGTGCTTGTCGAACGCGTGCTCGTCTCGGAGGAAGGGCGAGTCGGTATCGGAACATTCAGCCCGTCTGACCCCAAATCCCAGGATATCGCCGATTTGACGGGAAGTATAGATTTCTCCACAATTACGGAATACGGCTCAGAGTCCGACCCGCGCGCCTACCGTTTTGATGGGGAGCTGAACAAAGCGAACCGCGGTATCATGGAATTCCAGGAAATGCTCAAATGCGATGAAAAGTTCCTATGGAACTTGCTTTCATTGACCCAAGAAGGCAACTTCAAAGCGGGCAGGTTCGCGTTAATTAGTGCGGATGAATTAATCATCGCACACACGAATGAAACGGAGTACAAATCATTTATCGCGAACAAAAAGAATGAAGCCTTACAATCGCGGATGATCGTCATGCCGATTCCGTATAACCTGCGCGTTTCTGATGAAGAGAAAATCTACTACAAGCTGATCGGGCAGAGCGACATGTCGCACATTCATATTGCTCCGCACTCCTTGCGTGTGGCCGCCATTTTCTCAATCCTTACCCGCTTGAAAGAAACGAAAAAGCAAGGCATGGATCTGGTCAAAAAAATGCGCATGTACGACGGTGAAGTGGTCGAAGGCTACAAAGAAGCCGATCTGAAGGAAATGCAAAATGAGTTTATCGAGGAAGGCATGAGCGGCATCGACCCTCGTTATGTCATTAACCGGATTTCCAGCGCACTCATCCGCCAAGATCTTCAGTGCATTAACGCGCTAGATGTGCTTCGCGCCCTGAAAGACGGCCTTGATCAGCATCCATCGATAACGAAAGATGAGCGAGAACGCTATCTCAATTTCATCTCTGTTGCCCGCAAGGAATACGACGATATCGCCAAAAAAGAAGTGCAAAAAGCATTCGTGTACTCCTTCGAAGAGTCGGCCAAAACGTTGTTCGACAACTATTTGGATAACATCGAGGCTTATTGCAACTGGGGTAAAATCAAAGATCCGTTAACCGGTGAGGAAATGGATCCGGATGAGCGGCTGATGCGCTCCATTGAAGAGCAAATCGGCATATCCGAGAATGCGAAAAAAGCATTCCGCGAAGAAATTCTGATCCGCATCTCCTCCTACTCCCGCAAAGGGCGGAAGTTCGATTACAGCAGTCACGAGCGTCTGCGAGAAGCGATTGAGAAGAAACTGTTCGCGGATCTGAAGGATATCGTGAAGATCACGACATCCACGAAAACGCCGGATGAGCGGCAGCTGAAGAAAATTAACGAAGTGACGAGACAGTTAATCGATGAGCATGGCTATTGCCCGGTATGTGCGAATGAGCTGCTGAGATACGTGGGAAGTCTTTTGAATAGGTAAATAGGATCATGGCCGTTCTTCCTCTAGCAACTTCGAGAGAAGAAGCGGTCTTTTCTTTTTCACCAAATCTATCAATCTCTCATATACTATATGATCTCAAGTAGTAAGGGAGGTGCAATGAATGAGGTTTGGTGGCCTATTGAAAAAAGTAGGTTCGTTTCTCTTATTTTCTGTAAGTTTTCTGGCGTTTGTGTTGACGTGGCAGGTAGAGCTCTTATCACCCTTGGGGGGAATATTCATAATGGGGATCGGTCTTAGCGGTGCCGTTATCATGTGGATGGATGCGCAAGAAAGCGTGCGCATTCGTGGTGAGCAAGATGCCGGAAGAGCAAAAATCGAGCGCTGACCCGCCCAAAGACAATTCCCCCCAAAAACGTTCCAATGATCCCGGAAAATGGTCAGACCTGTTTGGTTTTGAAAAAATGATGGAGAAGCTTCCGCTTCAAAAGCTCTCGGCGCGGATGGCTTACTGTATGTTCTTTGATCTGGCTTTGCTGTTGTTTGTTCTGGTTCTTCGGGCTTCGGGAACACAAGTGAATCAATTTCCTAACGCGTGGGATTTTCGATTTATCATCGTGATGACGATTGTGGTTTTTTTCGTCGGTCTTAGTGACATGTGGAGAGGTCGAGGAAAATGAGTTGAATATAGGTAAATGCCCATTTCTGAAATAGGCATTCACCAACTGGGCACCTGCACACATAACTTACATTAGGCAAATAAACTAAATAGAAATGTGAGTGATCCTGAAGATGACGCAAGCAGAAGAGCAAGAATTACGCCCGCCTGTAGGAGGAGCCCATGGTGGACACGGAGGAGCCCATGGTGGGCCAGGAGGTTTCCATGGCGGACCCGCTCATGGAATTGGGCACGTTGGTCCCGGATTTGGCCATGAACAATTTGTTCACCATCCTGTGCACGGTCACTTTCCTGATATCGACGTATTTCCGATTGTCGTAGCTCCCTACTACTATAACACGTATCCTACGTATCCAATTTATTACCCGTACCCATGCCCATTCCCGCCTTACCAATATCCATGTCCATATCCGTACCCTTATCCGTATCCATACGGTGGCAGTGTGTATCCAGTATCTTAAGCAGTTCCTGGCCCCACTGCGAGTTTATAGGCAACAACGGCAAAAGCCTCCCTTAATACTTAATAAGGAGGCTTTTTGCTTTCCATATAGGTTGGCAGGATGATCTCAACAACAGTTCCTTGGTCCACCTGGCTTTGTATACGGATGCGGCCATGATGATTTTCAATAATTCGGTAACTCACCATGAGCCCAAGGCCAGTCCCTTTTTCCTTCGTCGTATAGAAGGGCTCGCCAAGTCGGGGAATCCTATCCTCAGGAATACCGGCACCCGTATCGGTGAACACCAATGCGATTTCACCATCACCGTTTGGACGGATTTCTACAGTGATTTCCCCGCCCCCCGGCATCGCATCAATGGAGTTCGTAAGAATATTAATACAAACTTGTTTGATTTGATTTTCATCGCAAAGGATTGGGGGGACTTGCACTTCCATACGGCTATGAATGTGAACGTTGTTCATCATCGCCTGTGAATTAAGGAGAACGATGGTATTGGCCAAAATATCTTTCAATTCTTTAGGCTGAAAATGGACGGCCTGTGGTTTGGCAATGACCAGAAATTCACTGACAATGAAGTTGATGCGTTCCAATTCAGACAGCATGATGTCGTAATAGTAAGAATGATCGCTGGATTTACCCTTGAGCAGCTGAACGAAGCCTTTGAGCGATGTAAGCGGATTACGAATTTCATGTGCGACACCGGCGGCAAGCTGGCCTACCACGGAGAGCTTTTCTGACTTGATCAGCAGTTCTTCGGCTCTTTGTTCTTCTGAGATATCCTTAAATATGACATACACACCCGTAATATCATCATCAACGACAATAGGCACGTTAAGCAGACTGAGGGGAACTGGGTGCCCAAGCTTATGAAGAAATGATGTCCGATAGTTTTCCGTTTCTCCATGCAAAGCGTTTCTAAACGAGTGACGCCATTGCTCGATTTCTTCAGGAGGAATGATTTGTTTCATGGACATATGCATGAGCTCGTCCGATGAATAGCCTGTAATCCGCACAGCAGCCGGATTGACACTAAGAATGTTTCCCTCTTTATCAAAAGAAAAAATTCCGTCCGGATTGTTTTCGTGAAGTGATTTGTAACGTTGCTCGCTTTGCTCTAACAGCTTTTCCGCTCGAGTCCGTTCATAAATAGCTTGAATCATGGCGTAGGACCGGTGAAATTGATCGTTGTCGTTAGACGGGATAACGTCCTTCAACTTATCTCGGAAGTCACTGCCGCGGGCGTTATTGTCCTGCTCGTTGGCAATACGAAGCATCTCCATAACATTAAGAATATGTTCGCGGTGAATCCGTGCGGCGGATGCTGTTTTTTGCCGTGAACGGTCAGGCGTACCTAAATAGACGGTCCCTTTGACCGTGTCGTAGTGGGTTATATAGTTCATATTGACAAGGTTATTTTGATCAATTAAACGAAATCCATCCTCATATAACCATTCTTCGAAAGCATCGGCTGAATCTGAATAATAAAACACGTCGTCTAACGTATGAACGAGGTACTCGTGTTTTCGAACGAAATCCAATTTCACGACATCTTCAGATGAAATAAGTATCGTTTCCGAACTTTTTTTTCCGTCGCGTGTAACAGGAATTTTGCGCATCCTTTCAACTCCTGGTTTTTAACTCTGTGCTGTACGTTTCATTATACCTATTTCTGAGAAAAAAGGGTGTACCAAAATATACATTGCTCAAATAAATATAAAACATTCGAGTACAACGACATAAAAATGCCTACTAACAATGTGCAATAAGTGTTGAATTGTTGTGAAAAATAAATGAAAGTGAATTTGGAAGCTTATCGCCGTATTTGAAACACAAACATATCTTCAATCAAGGGAAGAAATTCGAATTTATTTCGCCCCTTATGGGTTAGTAACCGAGGTGGAGTATTATGATGTTAGGTTAGTAAGTACCATACATTCTACTCCGTCTAAATCAACAGTACGGGTATTCAGCGATTTATTGAAGCTGCGGATTGCGGATTTGTTGGATGAGAAGTGGAAAATCCGGGAACGGATAGTTCCGCTGCGGGAAGACAAATCGAACAATACCCTTAGCTCCTATGATTGTGGTAGCCGCTGCTTTTTAGCAATTATGTTTGACAATCGGTTTACTCCAACCTTGTGCAAACGGACACCAAAGCAGCTATTTGCGAATACGCATGAAAATGTGTTCTCTATTCGCGTAATAACGACTCTGGAGTCCGTTATTCATGAGATAAGAGCGATATATTGAACATAACGATCGTGAGGTCCGTTATTGAGAGTCATTAAATAAAACGTTTAAAAGGCTTGTCTCAGGCTTAAACCAATTTTTCCATATTTTAGTGAACCGATTGATGTGTTCCTTCGTCTGTTTCAGGATACATCCTAACACAGAAGGGGGTTTACAGTGATGAAATCGCCGATTGCGGATGATCCGAAAAAAAAAGAGCTTGCTCAAAAGAGGCATTTTTCGCTGCGGATCAATCTTTTTTTCTTTGTAACCTTTGTATTATTTTCCATACTGATCGTGCGATTGGCTATGCTGCAGTTTGTTCAAACGAAAATGCATAAAGCCGCAGAGAATAGAAATGGCACACAAACGATTCAAATTGCTCCCATTCGCGGCAACATCTATGACTCCTCGAAATCTCCGCTTGCGTACACTATTCCTATGCAATCCTTATTTTTTCGAATTGATCCCAGCGCTCAAAAGTTAGATGACTTAATTGCTATAGCGGATCGGCTTAAAGCCGATGTTTTCGACAAGTATGCCAAACCAAACTCGAAAAGTCCGACTCCAGAAGAAATCATTCTAGCCATGGACATTGGCTATGACTACCATAAGGTTGAAATCAAAAAACCAAGCTATTACTGGGTTCCGCGAAGAATTAAGGCGGATTTGTCCAACAATGAGATCGCCTATATTTTAGAGCATAGGGATGAATTTAAATGGTTAGACGTAACGGAGGAAAGCATCCGCACCTATGAAATGGATGATGACGGCAACACTACAATTGCTACGCATTTAGTGGGATATACGAACTCTTATACTTCACCGACAGCTAAGGAAATCTACAAAGACAGCCCTATGGTTCAGGAATATTTAAGCTCGGAAAAGGTGGGATTTGATGGGATCGAACGTATGTATCAGGATGAGCTGCGCGGCAGAAACGGCAGTAAGACATACCCCGTTGACGCCGTTAACAAAATAATAGGGAGAGCCGAAGTCGCGGCTCCAGTTAAAGGAAATAATTTATATTTGACCATACATAAAGATATCCAAAAAGCGACAGAACGAATGCTGGAGGAGCATATTCGCTACTTGCGCAGCCCATCGCACGCCAATGATTTGTATATGAGTGTTGGGATGCAGGCAGCTTCCGGGTTTGCAGTTGCTATGGAAGTGGATACGGGACGGGTGGTTACGATGGCGAACTATCCAGATTACGATGCAAATGCGTGGACCGGTGGTATGTCGGCAAGTGTCTATAAAGAAATCGAAACCTTTATTCCCAATGGCAGCATTCGAACGGCTAAAGCTAAGTATCCAGACGAAAAAGAAAATGCGAAACATCCATCATCGATTGTGTTCATGGGTTCAACGATCAAGCCTATGTCTGTGTTGATAGGGCTTAAAGAGAAATTTTTCAGCAGGTATGGCAAAGTTTATTACGATACGGGGTCGTTTAGCTTTGGTAAGGGAGGCAATAGCACCATCACCAATTCGGGGAAAGCGGCTTACGGGGATATGGATGCTGCCGGAGCCATTGAACATTCCTCTAACACGTTCATGTCTGAAAAAGTCGGTATTCCTTTCTGGGCCAAATATGGCAAAGAGAATCCCGCTGTGACTGCCAAATGGGCAGAATATATGGCGAAATTCGGAATGGGTATCAAAACAGGGAGCGACCTGCCGGGTGAGCTTGCAGGATCTAATGATTTTATCAAAAATGCGGTGAAAGACAGTTATCAATCAGCGATGGTCTACGCATCATGGGGACAAAATGAGAAAACGACAACCTTGCAGCTTGCTCAGTACGCAGTTACTTTGGCTAGTCGCGGGAAGCGGATGAAGCCGTTGTTTGTAGATGAAATTCGCGACTACCAGGGCCAGTTGGTTAGAAAAATAGAGCCTGAAGTATTGGAGGATTCCTCCTCAGAGTTTGCCAAAGAGGATTGGAACACCATTATCCACGGGATGAAAAGTGGGGCTGAGGGGATTGAGGAGTTACCGTTTAATGTGGCGCGCAAAACAGGAACTTCCACCCAAAGTGTGTCGGGAGGTTCGATTGAAAATGCGGTGTTCATCGCCTTTGCTCCCGTCGAGAACCCGAAGCTTGCCGTCGCGGTTGTCGTGCCCGAAGGCGGCTTCGGGCGTTATGGCGCATCCCCGATTGCGGCGAAAATATTTCAAGCTTACGACGCTGCCAACGACGGCATCTTGACGAAGCTTGGCGGCGGGAAGCGGCCTTGGTAGGTGTGGGAATCAGCTGACTAGCCGGAATGCGGGAGTTGGCTGAGAGGCCGGGGAGCGGAGAGTCTGGAGAGCTCGAGGAGCCCCATTATCGGCTTGCTCCCCCCTTTGGATAAAGCGAGTAGGAAGCGTGAAGTATCATAATCAACCACGACCCGACAAAACGTGCATAGCCAATCCTTGTAGGGAATTTCTTGTCGTTAGAGTATATATTTCGTCACTTTTATGTCGGAGAAGCCGCTTGCACGGAGCAGCTTGGAATCAAATGAACTTGCGCGTCTAGCCGAAGCTTGTCATTTTCCTATGGTTAGGCAGGCCCGAGAGATGCTGTTGAACGATCGCTTGGGAAAAGTTCATCTTGTCACCGGAGGTTATTTGCAGGATTGGTTGTTATTTGATACGGATTATAGCTGGAGATTGGATAAAGAAAAGAATGGTCATTCCAGAGCCGTAGCAGATATTGGCTCCCATTGGTGCGATACGATTCAGTATGTGCTCGGTAAAAAAATCATCGAAGTGTTTGCCGATGTTAAGACCATTCATCCGATCAGGAAACGTCCCAAGCGAGCGGTGCCCACTTTTACCGACGGTTACAATGAGGAATATGATGAGATAGAAGTAGATACCGAAGACTGCGGTTCCATCTTTGTTCATTTTGAGGATGACAATACGTTCGGCCCCCGGAAGAAAGGGATCGGTAAATGGGGCAAGCCCAATTGGGATGGAATTTATGATGTTGAGGTTCTCGCTACCGCTTTGATTCGAATGGAAGACGGAAGCACGTTGTCGCTAGATGTAAGCTGGGCGGCCAATGTGGATACGGATAATTTACCGTTGATTCAATTGCTTGGGACCGAGGGAGGAGCCTGCTTTAGAGGAGCTCAAGGCAAGTTGTTTACGGAAAAGTTCGACAGACCGATCGATATTGAACTGCGCGAACCGGATCAAGATGAGGGGGATCGGAATCGTTTTAGCCGCCACTTCCTGGAATGTATCCGTGAAGGGAAAGAACCTATTTGTTCTGCAATGTCCGGGTATACCAATAATTTAATACTGGATGCTATATATGAGTCTTCTCGAACTGGGAATGAAGTGAAAATAAAATGGGATTTGTGATAGCAGCATCCATTTCACCGCGTTTATGGATGTCGCCATTTGGGCTTGAGCTCGACGTGAAAGAGCGGACGCAGTGGAAGATTGCTAAAGAACTGGGGATCGGCCGATTGTATGTATCGCGGATCGAGAAATGGGCATTCATGAAGCTATACTTTTATAAGGCAAAGCGTTGAAGAGAGGGGAACTTCTCTTCTTTTTTGACATTGAATTTATATCTTTTCGGGTTCTTTTTGATAATCTCGAGGTATGAATGCGAACCTTTTGAAGCAGATCTTTTTCGATAAACATAGTTGGGATCGATTCGTGGAAAAGCGTGGGGAGCGAATTGAGATTGGGAAAAAAGGCCAGTGGATAGTAGCAGGGTTCCAAACTGCAAGAGCTCGCTACATGTGAGTAATACCCGGAACGCTACGTTGACGGATGGTTTAGCCTCTCTCTGCCCCTGCTGCCTGCGCAATTGCGACATATTTGTGTTCTATTATGTCGCTCTGAACGATTCATGGGGCTTCTCCTACTCGATATAATAATTACTATAACGAGCAGATTAGGAGAGTAATAGCATGATTAAAGGATCGGGAACCGCACGAATATACGAAAAAGGAAATTACGCTAACACCTATAAAGAAGTGCCAACAATAAATCCCGGATTAGCGTGGCGGGAAGGCATGATTAGCGGAAACGGCGAAAACGGGTATATCACGTCAGGCTCGCCGTATACGGACAGTTTTATTTTTCAATATATGTGGTACAACTATCCGTCCCGAGATCCAAGAGTGATTCCGGAAGAATTAACGGGGCAGCTTGCCGAGGCCAGATGGAATGTTTTTCATCTGAATGATCAATGGAAGATTACTTTTCCGGACGGAACAACTAGGCAAAGAACCTTTTTTTACAGCTACCATCCGGGACACCAGCTCAGATTGAGCGTGACGGATAAGAGAAGCGTGTCCGGGTATGAAAGATGGACGAATTACGAGACGGCGGAAACTGGTGTGCGTTACACCGATGAATTCGGTGAGTGGATTCGAACCTCGTTTACATCCAGAGAAGACAATGTTTCGATTACGAAGATTGAACAATCCTCAGCCGGCGCAAAGATCAACATGATTATCTCTATTGACGACATCTCGGGTATGTACAAAGCGCAGGATGGCGCGACCGAGCTTTCGGCACTCCAATACAAAAAGCTGGTGGATCCGAATGCGGCATATATCGCACAGGTTGCCCATTACCCGTCCTACCCGGGAAGCGAATTGATCGATGGTGGATATGCAGGCCTGACGCAGGTTATTGTTGTTAATGGATTCAAGAAGAGAGTACTCCTTGCTGACACGAATGAACCGATGAACGTCGGAACGGAACAAAATCCTGCGATTCAAGTGATTGATGCCGACGCCGTATATCTAATAACGCAATCGAACAGGACATTTGATATGGGCAAAAGCGAAGATTTTGTCGGAATGACGCAATACGATATAGTAGATAATCTTTTTAAAAACACGAATGCTGTCGCGGTAAAGTATAAAGATTCCTGCGGCAATTTCGATTACAACGCCTCACTTGCACCGCATGCCCAAAAACAGTCCGCAGAATTTAACGCTGTATGTTTTACGCTTCAAGGCGACGAGGATGATAAGAGCGCAGACAACTTATCGCTAATCAACGCGCAAAAGGCATCGAAAACCAAAATCAATCATGCTTTTATGGAGCAGGTGTACAACCAGGGACGATATGCCTTAATTTGCTGCAGCGGTTCAAGCGCGCCGCGGTTGTATGGTATGTGGACCGGAGAATGGAATCCCGGTTGGCGTGGCATCTATACCCTCGACGCCAACGTGAATTTGCAGGTTTCCCCCATGAATACTGGCCACTTAACGCAAGCGCAGCTTGGGTATATCACATTCTTCTTGAGAAATGCACCCGACTTCGAATACAATGCACGAATGGCCTACGGGATGCATGATGCCCTGCAGGTATCAGTAAACTCGGATATCGATCGCGGAATGCATGTGGAGTACGACAATGATTATCCGTTTGAATATTGGAATGCAGGAGCAAGCTGGTGTCTGCTTCCCATCTTCGAGTTTTGGCAGTGTTACGGTAACAAGCAGATTCCCATCTGTGATAACATGAGAATCCATGATCTGAAAACGCTTCTTAGTGTAAGGGACGGGGGGCTGACGGATGATGAATTCAGTCAACTGATCGAAAAGGGATATTTGGATTTGGAAAGGGATATTTTGCTTCCGCTGCTAACAAAGCAAGCTAATTTCTGGGAGCAGCTTTGTACGCCGGAATATTATACGGATATAAACGAGAATGCGTGCTATGAGAAAGGCAAGAAAGCGTTATATCCGGGCGAGAAATATCTGTTTATCCCTACCTATTCGCCGGAGAATAATCCAATCGGTTACAACAGTACGATTACGGCAAATGCCACTATGGATATTTCCGCGGCGCGGGATGGACTGAATATGGTTATAACCATGGAAAAAGTGGTAAAACGCGACGGATATGAAGCCGCAGTCGCTAAATGGGAAGGTTTGCTGGAACTGCTGCCGGATTATAAGATTGACAAGGACGGCGCTTTACGCGAATGGGCGATGAATGAATACACCGAAAACAACAACCACCGCCATTTGAGCCATCTCTACCCGGCATGGCCTGCGTATGAAACTCAGAACAATAATGAATTGACGAAAGCGGCAAATATCTCCATCGAGAACAGAAATAAATACAACACTGGGGACGCGACAGCCGGACACGGCTGGATGCACAAGGCTCTTGTGTACGCAAGGTTAAAAAACGGGGACGGGGTCATCTCTTCCCTTCTGCCGATGATGGCGGATTCCGGGTTCTACACTTCCATGATGACAGACCATGACACAAACAGAAGAAGCGACTGTTATTGTACGGATACCCTATTTGGCACAGTGGGAGCAATAAATGAAGCTCTACTATTCTCCAATACAGGTGAAATTGAAGTTCTTCCGGCGCTGCCTTCCGGATGGAAATCGGGGTCCATAAACGGATTGATGGCAAGAACTCGAGTGGAAGTTAAAGAGTTAATATGGGACACCAACGTTGTGCATGTTACATTAAAATCAGTCGTAGATCATAATGAAATCAAATTAAAAGTAGGCATTCCGTGGATAAAAGCCATGGTTAACGCCCAAGAAACAAAGGGGCTTTACGATGAATATGGTAAACATATTCGCTTAACGCTGCATTCCGACTTAGACGTTACAGTTGAATTTATATTGTCCGATAGTTGTGATGTTCATGGTATATAATTTTTGAATGAGGTGTAACAGGACGTTTCAGAAAAACAGCAAAGGCAGATTGAGGCTATGTTGAAATCATGTAAATGATTCAGGATAGCCTCGGTTTGTAATATGTCTTCATTGGGATGTCACATTGAGATCAGAGGGCTTGCGTAAGGAGCGATATTCCCTTGCCGAAACATTGTAGTATTTCTTAAAGGCGGCACAAAAATGTTCCAGTGAAGAAAAACCGACATGTAGCGCTATTTCGCTAATGGACATTGAGGTCGTTGTAAGAAGGTGAACGGCAGCCGACATTCTTGCCTGAGTCTTTTTTTGCGTAAACGATACGCCAAAATACTGCCCGATTGTTCTCTCCGCCTGTCTGACGCTTAGCCCCAGTTTTTGAGCGAGATTCTGTATAGTTAAATCTTGAAAGTTTGACAGAAAGCTGTCTTCAATGATAACGACTCTCTCGTCGTCTAAAGTTTTAAGCGGCATCGCAGAGGAGGTCAGAACATTGTTGGTGTAGTTTCTGACCAGCTTGATGACGATCTGCTCTATAATATGTTGAATCGTCAGGTAGTAGCCGATATACTGGTTGGTCGTTTCATAGGAGAGCTGCTCGAACAATTGCATCATATTCTGCTTGTCCTGACCGAACCAAAAGGTTGTTTGAACGAATTGGTCTGCAATGAAGGAAAGATCCGGATCATCGTTAATATTATTGGACAGCACTTCAAAGCATATGCAGTATTCCGCCATAGGGTCAGAGAGAACCGTATTTTGCTCGTGCATAATATCCGGGCCAGTCATGTATAGTGTGCCAGGCTGTATCGGATATTGGCTGCCGTTTGCTACCAAAATCCCCTGTCCCCGAGGAATATAATGCAGTTCATAGCTTTTCATGCTATGGCTGTGTTCGAGAAAGGATTGATAAAAAATCCCGAATCTGACATACAGAAGGTTTAATAATAACCCGCCTAACGAAATTTTGAGGTTCATATTTTCGACACTAACTTTCGGGAGCTCCACTTGATCAATCCTTTCTTAGCAGATTCTTGGTTTTGTTTCCTAAAATGACCTCGAGATGTCCTTTAAACTTCATTATGTGTGTCCCATAATCTTAACGCAAGTTCGCACTTAACAATAACGAAAATTTCCAAATATCCAAAGAGGGAAAGAGCTTTTCCCAAATGACGGCAGTGAGCCAAAAACCCGACGTGGCGGGATTTTGCTGTAGTAAACATCTGTGAATTCCCATGATTTGTCCGATTTGGAAATCGTTTATGGAAAATGCCGGCACTACTTTACTTGAGGATTATTATCGTTTACTATTCACCATATTGGTGCTCCTCTCAAGGTTTTTTGGGATTCTTCGCAGATACCATTACCCTTAGTTTGGCGCACCTTTACAATTGTTTCGAAATCCAGGATAAAAAAAGGACATGTCACATGAAACTATCCTATTTGAAAAAACTTCCTATCATGATGCAGCTATCTTTACTAGGTTTATTCATTGTTGCTGTTATGCTTTCGATCATGGCTGCGAATTATTATAGTGCGATTAATGTTGTAAAAAGGAATAACAGCGATTATATCAAAGGTGTTATTTCGCAGCTGAATCAATCCATTTCTGCGAATAGCAAAGATATTCAAAGAATTATTGAAACGGTTGCCTACAACGGAGAAACCGTACAAAACTATTTGACTGCTACTAATTTAGCCCAAAAGGTTGAATTGTTTTCTCAGTTGAAGGCTTATTTGTCAGATATGGCGGGAATGAAATCGGGAATTCTGGATATCGCGCTGGTCGAGAAAAATGGCGCTGTCTCCAATCTCCTTGCTAATACGGATCAACTCGCAGTAATTTCCAGGGAGATTCCTCGAAATAACTTGTCCTATTTTTTGGGACTTAAAATGATTGGTTTTCCTTATCAGACAACGCCGGTATTGGTGGCGGGAGCACCTATCTACTCAATAACTGATTTTGATGCTGACAAACATGAACTCGGCACTTTGCTGCTGGTATTAGATAATCGATTGCTTTTCGGCGACGGCAAGCCTGTCAATTTACCCGAAGGTGCCTTAGTCTACATGGATGATCGTAACGGAAGGCTATTTTATACGAATGACGATTCAAGTAATCTGGGGGAGCCGATTCCCAAAGACATGTTGTTGAATCACGGTCAATATATGATTCAGAGGGAAGCTATTCCGGATTTGGGCGGTGAAATTGTTATCGCAATGCCGAATCGTGTGCTCCTGCAAGGTCTTAATGAGATTCGTCGACAGCAGCTTATCATGGTCGCAATCGCACTTTTATTGATGATCATACCTCTTCTGTACGTAAGCAGCAACATTCTACAGCCCTTGAAGAAGTTTATGAGGCTGATGGGAGAAGTGAGTCTCGGTGAAAAAAAACATCTCAGCAAACGAATCGCAGTAGATGGTTATGCGGAAATGATTATTATGGCTTCGCGTTTCAATGAAATGTTGGCGGAAATTGATAAGTTGACGGATCATTTACTGGAAAGCAAGCGTGTCCTCTACGAGACGGAGTTGATTAAACGGAGAGCGGAACTTAGCTTTTTGCAAAGCCAAATCAACCCGCATTTTTTATACAATACGCTGGAATCGATCAAAGGGCTTGCTGTGAGACAGAATTCTTCACAAATATTCGAACTTACAAAAGCGCTCTCCTTGTTTTTTCGTTACAGTATCAAGGGACCCGATATGATTTCGCTGGAAGAAGAATTGAGCATTATCAAAAACTATATCTTCATTCATCAAATCCGGTTTGGGAATCGATTACAAGTGGAATATGACATTCGCACGGAATGCCTTGAATGTCTTGTTCCAAAAATGATCCTTCAACCTATCGTGGAGAACGCCATCAAACATGGTATTGAGCCGCTCGAACGAACCGGATTATTGGTGATTAAAGGAAATAGGCATGAGGAGAACCTGCATCTCTCCGTAGAAGATAACGGTGCAGGAATAAGTTCGGGAAAATTAAAGGAGATTAATCAATCGATTGAAAGACGATCTGCAAATGATGGCTATGATAATGGTTCCAAATCCGGCATCGGACTGGCAAATGTTCATGACAGAATCCGCATCAACTTCGGAGATCCATTTGGAATCAGGATGACAAGCAGTCTCTTATGCGGAACAAAAGTCTCGCTTACAATTCCGGTCAGGGGTGAAGGTCATGTATAAAGTTTTAATTGTGGACGATGAGGAATTGGTTATAGATAGCCTGAAGGCTACAGTGGATTGGACGGAATGCGGTTATGAGGTTATCGGATATGCACTAAGTGGGGAGGAGGCCATGGAAGCCGTAAAACAACTTCATCCTGATGTGATTTTTTCCGATATCAAGATGCCTGGAATGAACGGGCTAGAATTGAAAAAACGATTGGACGACGCCGGTATATCCGCCAAATTTGTAGTCGTGAGCGGTCTAGCGGAGTTTGCCCTCGTTCAGAAAGCGATCCAGAACGGCGTTTCCGGTTATTGCCTGAAACCATTCGACGAGATGGAAATCGAAGGGTATCTTAAAAAGCTCAAACGGGAATTAGACGCCCGCCGTCCGTTGCATGAAGGGGAAATTCTTGATTTGATCGAGAGCGGTACGCAGGAAGCAAGCAGCAAATTGCGTCGTGAGCTAGCTTTGGCCGGCATTACCGAATCCGGAAGAGACGACTTTCGTATCATGCTTACCGTAAGAAGGGACAGACTGCAGCTTAATGAAAAAATACCATGCCTTTCGATACGTATTGGTTATCGCAAGTTTATATACGTGATGGCAGACAAAGATGCTGTAGAATTAATGAACCAATTTTCTTCTGAAAGACTTCATTTCTTGAAAGGAATCGGGATTAGCAAGCGGGGTGTCGATACGGCAGGATTTACGCAGGCTATTGAAGATGCAGAACTTCAAGCCTATCAATATTTCACGTTAGCCGAAAACTTGACCTGGAAAGGGTCATGCGAAGCCAATGACATGAAGCCGGTATTTGTAGAACTTACTGAAGGCAATAACCAGGCGATCATTGCGCAGTTGAATTCCTTGTTATCCATGTTTCAAAGCGGCCTTCTGAATATCCGGCATGCCCTGTTGTTGTATAACGATTGCATTACGAAGTTAAGTCAAAAGGGTAAGGTGTCGGACGATTTATACTTATACTCATTGGAACAATTGGCAGATCAGTTTGAAGATTCTCGGGACATGATTGATTATTTACAACGATTGTTCCAGGAAGAGCAGAACGATCATAAGCAGGTTTCCATCCAACCTGGACACGGCCATACATTCTCTGCCATGCTGGAATATATCAACGAGCACTTCAGCGAGGACATTACCATTCTCGGCTTAAGTAAACGATTCAACTTAAACCCAAATTACGTCTCGCAATTATTCAGAAAAGAACTGGATAAAACCTTTACCGAATACATGACCGGCCTTAGAATGAGCCGCGCTGCAGAGTTGCTCAAGACCACCTCCATTCCGATCAACGAGATAGCGGATCAGGTAGGATTTAAGGACTATTTTTATTTCAGCAAAATGTTCAAAAAAATAATAGGCTCTCCGCCTAGAACTTATCGATATGAAAAAAGTCAAAACGGCTTTTTTCCGGCCCCTGAATAAAGGAGGCCTTTTTTTGTACTACAAATCGGTAACTTGTACTTGAATTAGGTGAAAGACCATTCCGACTCCCATTCGACTCAAAGTTACTTAAAAATACAAAATAAAGGCTAATTGTACGACATACCTCTTGGAAAGCGCTTGCTTTATAATGGCTTCAGGAGGCGAGAGAAATGCAAAATACAGTAAGTCACGTGAAATACAAGAGGCGCTTGGGGAGAGAAGCCACTCGTCGCCGGTGGCAGGAAGTTGTCAGGCATAAGTACTTCTACTTGATGGTACTCCCAACGGTGCTGTTCTTTCTGATCTTCGCGTATGTGCCTATGTACGGCGTGATCTTGGCTTTTAAGGACTTCAATTACTCACTGGGTATAATGAAAAGTCCGTGGAATCACTTTCAAAACTTTCGGGATGTGCTGGGCGATCCCAATTTCATCCATGCCTTCAACAACACGTTGCTGATTAGCTTCGGGCGTTTGCTTATCGAATTCCCGATCCCCATCGTGCTGGCGATCATGCTGAATGAAATGCGGCACAGGAGATTAAAACGGATATATCAAACTATATTAACGTTTCCGCATTTCATCAGCTGGGTCGTGTTAAGCGGAATCATAACAAGTATCCTGAGCGATCAGGGCGTCCTCAATCAGATTCTGCAGCTATTCGGATGGGGTAAAAATACGATCTTGCTCAACAACGAGAGTTTTCTGGCACTGCTGTTCACGTCGAACATATGGAAAGAAGCAGGTTGGTCCTCCATTATTTATCTGGCAGCTATCGCAGGTATCAATCCCGAGCTTTATGAGGCGGCGGCCATAGACGGTGCTAACCGTTACCAACAAATGAAAGCAGTTACATGGCCGGTACTTCGCAACACGGCAGCCATACTGCTTATATTGGCCGTCGGTGGCATTATGAACGGCGGATTCGACCAGATCTTCAATTTATACAACCCTGCCGTTTATGATCGCTCCGATATTCTCGATACGTACGTGTACCGCAGCGCTTTTGTTGACGCAACGGGGTTCGGCTACTCCACAACGGTCGGTTTGCTGAAATCCATTATCAGTTGCTTGTTGCTGTTCGGAGCCAATTTTGTTGTGAAGCATGTTATGAAGGAGGAGGGCCTCTATTGAAGCGGTTATCGGTTACCAATGCGCTGTTCACGCTCATCCTGGGGTTGTGTGCGATCGCGGCTGTATTCCCATTCTATGAAACGTTCGTACTGTCCTTGTCTACCATATTAGACTTGAAAGCGGGAGGCGTCATGATATTTCCGAGATCCATGGATCTCTCTTCGTATCGATATATTTTTCATGAAGGGAAGGTGGTTAATGGATTGCTTATATCGGTCCTCGTGACCGTACTAGGCACATTGGTGAATTTGGTTGTGACGACGACAGGTGCTTACGCGTTAGCCAAGAAATCGATGCCGGGGCGAAATGTGATCTTTACTTGCATCATCTTTACGATGTTTTTTTCAGGAGGTCTCATTCCCTATTATTTGACGATTCAAGGCCTGCACTTGCAGAATAATTTGCTTGTCATGGTATTGCCGGTGGCTGTAAACGCATTCAACCTCATCCTGATGAAGAACTTCTTCGGAACCGTCAATCCGGCTCTTGAGGAGTCGGCAAAAATCGACGGGGCCAACGATCTGAGTATCCTCATTCGCATTGTTATACCGGTTTCGTTGCCGATCATGGCGACCATGACATTGTTTTATGCGGTTGATCGTTGGAATGAATGGTGGCTTCCGTTGTTGTTTATCAACGATACAAACTTGCATCCATTGCAGCTTGTGTTAAGAGACTCGATCACTAATCTGAGTCAGACAATCAATAGCACGACGGGCGCACAGATGGCTTCCATGACTCAAGCCGTATATGCGGATTCAGTAAAATCCGCAATGATCATTGTATCCGCCTTACCTATCATGATGATGTATCCCTTCGTGCAAAAATATTTCAATGCGGGGATCATGATCGGTTCCGTCAAAGAATGATAATAATGGTTACGGCCGTTATTATATACATCCTTAGCTTCAAAAAAACAAGGAGGGTTACGAAATGAAGTCCAAACAAAGAGTATTGGTATGCTCGACCCTGCTTCTGCTCGCAGGGACGGCGCTATCCGCCTGCGGCAATGGGGAGAGCAAGTCAGCCACAACCCCGAGC
Organism: Paenibacillus sp. GCM10027628; assembly: GCF_042676385.1. Lineage (NCBI taxonomy): Bacteria > Bacillati > Bacillota > Bacilli > Caryophanales > Paenibacillaceae > Paenibacillus > Paenibacillus sp. GCM10027628. The sequence continues at coordinate 228,381 of NZ_JBHTHA010000001.1, read as the reverse complement.
GCAACGGCGCAACAGAAGTCAGATGGTTCGGCAATGAGCAAGACATTGGAACTCAGTGCTGCCGCCTGGGACATCCAGTCCGGCTTTGATGCACCGAATGCAAAGAACGATGCCATCTACAACGATTTGGCCAAGAAGTTCAATGTCACGATCAAGCCGGTTCAGATTACCTGGAACGACTGGCAGGATAAAGCGAAGGTATGGGCTGCGTCAAATCAGCTTCCCGATATGTTCGTCGACGCGCTCGCCACCGATAATACCGCGTTGTACGAAACCTGGGCGAAGCAAGGCGTGATCAAGGCGATTCCTGACGATCTGAGCGCGTATCCGAACTTGAAAAACCTGTTTTCGTTGCCGAGCGTGCAACCTCTCAAAGTGGATGGGAAGTTTTATATGATTCCGCGCGGGAACGCCACCGTTACGCCTGTAACGATGGCGCGACCGATCCGTTATCGTAAGGATTGGGCGGAGGAAGCCGGATTTACAAAGGATCCTGCCACCTTTGATGAATTCATGGCCATGACCAAGGCGGTTATGAAGAAACATTCTGGTATCGCCGGCTTGGAGGTTAACGGAAAACCTTATCTGTTAACGCAATTTTTGGGATCTTTCCCCGAGTTGTCGGAGCCGAAAAACTGGGTGAATGAAAATGGCAAGTGGATTCCGGCATTTACGTCGGAGAAAGCTTATACGGGGATCCAGCAGCTTCGTACGCTCTTTGCGGATGGAATCCTTGACAAGGATTTTGCTATTCAGAAAGACGCAGATGGCGCGAACAAGTTTGTGTCCGGACAAAGCTTCGCGTTTTATGGACTGGACGGCCTTACCGACGAGCTATATGCCCAATTCGTAAAAGCGAATCCAGGCGTTAGCCCTTCCAAAGCACTTGGTTATTTAAATATTTGGCCTGCTCCCGACGGGCAACGCTATTACTTCAATGGTCCCCCTTACTGGTCAGAAACGTATTTCCCGGCATCCCTCAGCGACGAAAAGTTTAAACGAGCGCTGCAATTGATGGATTACCTCGTATCGCCGGAATTTCAGCTTTTAAGGGATAATGGAATAGAAAATGTGGACTATAAGGTCGAAAATGGTCAATCTATTTCTTTGCTTAAAGAAAATGCAAAACTCGTCGATAAATATCCGATTACAGATAAAAGTCTTGCTTATTTAGGCACATGGGAAGGTCCTCTTTATTCAGGGAAAAAAGTCGTGAATTCGGACCCCGAACAGGCGGCACTCACCAAATTGCAAGTCGACTCGAACAAAAAGTTTTTGACAGAGAACAAGCCGGCGCCCATTAACTTTGATATCTTCCTGATGTCAACTCCGGCGAAAAACAAAATTACGGGTCTCAGCAACAATATCATAGATGACATGGTCAAAGTCATGTTGGGCACAGGGGACCCGGTTGCCCAGTGGAAAGAAATCGTTAAGGGATATGATGCCAAAGGCGTGCAAGACGCGATTAAAGAAGTGAACGATGAGGCAGCCAAGAGAGGCATTAAGTAACAATTAAGGTTCAATGACAATGCAGTGACGCAGGGAAGCTTCCAAACTATAGATACCATGTTCGTGAAGCTTCCTTCGTGTCAGTTTCGTATTCAAGCATCTCCGAGATAAACCTGTGAGAGGGGGGGGGGATAAAATTTAGCTTAGGATAATTAAGATGGAGTAGGAATGCCAATTTTCGGAAAAAGAAGGAGTTGAAAGTATGTTTAAAGGTCTGTTTTTGAACAGAAGTAAAAAAAGGTCTAATGCGTTATTTTTGTTGATGGCTTTGTTAGTATCTTTCATCCCAATCTTCCCGACAAATGTTCAAGCGGCTACTACTTTGAAGACATATCCGGCCCCTGCGGGTACCACATTGTCCACAGACTTTACCGTAAAAGTGCGTGTGCCGGGTGGAGTGTGGCAGGATCTGGATGAGTATCAAACGAGGGTCGGCGCAGCGAGCAGAGCTACTTTTGCCTCATTTGTTTATTTCGATACCGATGGTCCGGTAGATCTATCTGTGACCTATAATGGCGGAACGGTAACATCGGCTTCTGTCAAGCCTAACAGGCTTGGTATTACTCCTGCCATCAGCGGCAATACAATGACCTTTAGTATTTCCGGTCCCCAAAAGCTCGTATTTGATGTGAATGGCAATGTGGACAATGATCTGATGATTTTTGCCAATCCGGTAGAAGTGAATCCTCCAAGCCCTACCGATCCCAATGTCATTTACCTGGGTCCCGGTGTTTATAATCAGAGCTACACCCTGTCTAGCGGCCAGACGCTTTACATTGCCGGCGGAGCGGTCGTCAAAGGCGGTGTGATTTTAAACAATTCCACGAATGCCAAGGTTATCGGGCGCGGTGTTCTTGATCATTCACCAGCAGCTGCCGTTGATCTCAGTTTTGCCAACAATGTCACTGTTGATGGTATCATCCTTAACGATTACAATGCCGGTATTGAAGTTGGAAATGCCACCAACGTCACCATAAATAATGTGAAATTAATGGCTTACCTGAAATGGACCGATGGTATCGATAATTTCTGCTCTACCAATGTTTCCATCAATGACGTATTTGATCGCTCAGGCGATGATTCTATTGCTGTATACGCTTCTCGTTTCGGATACTCAGGAAATTCGTCCAATATCAGTGTCACCAACTCGATTCTCATGCCGGGCAAAGCCCATCCGATCAATATAGGGACCCATGGCAATCCGGGTGCTGAAGGTGGAGGCGATAACATTGATACACTCAACTTTTCGAATCTGGACATCTTAACGTATAACCCGTTAAGTGCCGGTTTACCATTAGGCATTTCCTTCACCGCCAGCGATGGCAGTCTGATATCCGATGCCACTTTCTCGGATATTCGGATAGACGATGCCGTTGTTAATAAGTTCGTAGATGTCATTACTTTTAAAAATCCGGGTTACGGCCTTGCAGTGGGGCGTGGAATCAATAACGTCTACTTCAAGAATATCTCCTATAACGGCACGAATACCAACGCGAACCAAATTTACGGCAATAGCTCCACTCAATTGACTCAGAACGTTACATTTGAGAATTTGACCGTAAACGGGACTCCGGTTCTGAGTGCCGCTGACGGGAATTTTACAATCGGCAACTATGCGAGCAACATTAATTTCATTGCTTCCGGTGCTACTCCGCCGTCAACGACACCTATTCCGCATTATACTCCAATCAATCTGGCCTTGAATCGGACCGCAAGTAGCGATAGTTCGCAGGCAGGCAATCCGGCTTCCAGCGGCAACGACGGTAACGATACGACGACCCGCTGGTCTGCGAATGATGGAAATACCGGTCATTCGTGGACGGTAGACCTTGGCTCCAGCAAGAATATCACCCGCGGCACCCAGGTAAAGTGGCAGAACGCAGGCGGAGGATATAAGTATAAGATTGAAACCTCAAATGACAATACCAACTGGAAATTAAAGGTTGACAAAACTTCGAATACTAGCACGGATCAGATTCAATCCGATATCTTCTACGATACCGCTCGTTATGTCCGTATTACCGTAACCGGACTGCCAAGCGGTGCGAATGCCAGTTTCTACGATTTCAAGGTGTTTGGAGATCAAGCCAATCTTGCGTTGAACCAGAATGTAAGTAGCGATAGCTCGCAGTCATCCAATCCGGCCTCATTCGGGACAGACGGCAATGCTGCAACCCGCTGGATTGCGAATGATGCCAATACCGGCCATTCGTTAACGGTAAACCTTGGAGCAAACATGAATATTACCAATGGTACCCAAGTGGCGTGGGAGAAGAGCGGCGTATATCAGTATAAGATTGAAACCTCAACGGATAATGCCAACTGGACGACAGTCATTGACAAGACCGCCAATACCAGCACGGACCAGGTTCAAAACGATTACTTTACCGGTATCGCCCGGTATGTCCGTATTACCGTGACTGGACTGCCAAGCGGCGCTAATGCCAGTATCTACGATTTCAAAATATTTGGGGATCCAACGAACCTGGCGTTGAACAAGGCCTCAAGTAGCGATAGCTCCCAGACAACGAATCCGGCCAGCAATGGTAACGACGGTAGTACTGCAACCAGCTGGATTGCGAATGACGGAAGCACCGGCCATTGGTGGATGGTAGACCTTGGCACAACCATGAATATCACCAATGGTATCCAGGTGATGTGGCAACAGCCTAGTTCTATCTATTTGTATAAGATTGAAACCTCAACGGATAATACGAATTGGACGACAGTGATTGACCGGACTGTCAATCTCAGCAATGCTCAGGTCTACAACCATTTCTTTACCGGCACCGCCCGTTATGTCCGTGTTACCTCGACCGGTTTGCCAAGCGGTGCTAATGCCAGCATCAACGAGTTCAAGGTGTTTGGAACCCCAAATACTTATGTGAACGATACAGACTCCAACATTGTTTACAACGGCAGCTGGAGCTACTCCGGCGGCAGAAGTTTTGGCGATTATCAGGATGATGTTCACTATACGATGACGAACAATGACTCGGTCCAATACACATTTACGGGAAGAGGAGTCGATTATATTACTGAAAAAAACAGCGATCAGGGCCAGGTGGATATTTACATCGACGGAGCTTACCAGACGACAGTGGATTGCAGCAGTTCGACCAGAATAGCGCAGCAATTGGTATACAGCATTACGGGTCTGGCAAGCGGGACGCATACGATAAAAGTTGTCAAAAAAACGGGTACGTATATGCTTGTCGATGCCTTTAATCCTAACAATAACATCTTTGATCCCAATGCCTACTACACCATCACGAACCATACGGACGGTTTGGCATTAAGCGGAGGGGGCGGCTCGAACGGGTCCAATGTCACGGAGTCGTCGAATACAACCAGCACCAATTCGAAATGGCAGATCACCGATCTGGGCAACGGTTACTACAAGATCAAGAATCGTACGGACGGACTGGTGTTGAACGGAGGCGGCGGCACGAACGGGTCCAATGTCACGGAGTGGTCGGATATCACCAGCAACAATCTGCAGTGGCAGATCGTCGATCTGGGCAACGGTTACTACAAGATCAAGAATCATACGGACGGAAAGGTGCTGAACGGAGGCGGCGGCACGGAAGGATATAACGTCACGGAGTGGTCGGATATCACCAACAACAATCTGCAGTGGCAGATCAGCAAAGCAAATTAATTTAGAATATTTTGCAGTGACAGTGAATGAACTAGCGGGGGTCCGGAACACGAACGGCGTGTTCCGGACTTTCCGTCATGGATTCGGAAAGGACGACTATTTTATGGAAGATAACTACAATCTATTATCGAAGAAGGGAGCTTGGGGAGATCAGGGGGACGGCACCTACGTCAATCCTGTCTTGCCGGGAGATTATAGCGATCCGGATGTCATTCGAGTCGGAGATGATTATTACGCTATCTCCTCCACCTTGCATTGCTCTCCGGGGATGGGTGTACTTCATTCCAAAGATCTTGTGAATTGGAGAATGATCGGGCATGTTGTTGAGGATTTGACTTGCATCGGCCCGGAATACAATTACGACCGAATGAACCGTTATGGCAGAGGAGTCTGGGCAGGCGCGATCCGATTCCACAATGATAAATATTGGGTCTATTTTTTTACGCCCGACGAAGGATTGTTTATGAGCACGGCTGACGATCCGGCGGGACCTTGGGAGCCGCTTCATCAAGTCTGGGCGGTTAGCGGCTGGGACGACTGCTGTCCGTTCTGGGACGATGACGGACAAGGGTACTTCGTTGCCACTAATTTTGCCAATAATTATAACATACATTTATTTAAACTCAGTCAAGACGGAAAAGAGCTGCTGCATGACAGCGATACGATTATTCATCAGTACAAAGGGAGCGAAGCCAATAAGCTCTACAAAATCAATGGAGTTTACTATTTTTTCCACAGCGAGGTTCGCCGTGAAGAAGGCGTTGAAGTCAGAGTCGTCATGATGTTAAGAGCAGAACATATTTATGGACCCTATGAGGAAAAGGAGCTTATCCATACGCACGGCATGGAGATAGACCGCGAGCCGAATCAGGGCGGGCTTGTCCAGACCGTTTCCGGGGAGTGGTATTTCATTTCCCATCAAGGAACGGGCGGATATTACGAAGGGAGAACGCTTCACTTGCTGCCCGTAACGTGGGTTGACGGATGGCCGATCATCGGTAGCGATTCGGACGGCGACGGAATCGGAGAGATGGTATGGGGAGGCAGGAAGCCCATAAACGGACATCCGGTGACGGTTCTTTCCACGAATGACGATTTTGACCGGGCGATGCTTGAGCCGTATTGGGAATGGAACCATCAGCCGCGAGCCGACAAATGGTCGTTAACGGCCCGGCCCGGCTATTTGCGTCTATACGCATGCGAGCCCATCGATAAAGACGATTTTTTTACCGTCTGCAACGTCCTTACACAAAGAGCGTTTAGAACCGTTCGCAATGCGGCAACCGTAAAAATAGAGATCAGCGGCATGGCGGACGGACAAGAAGCGGGGCTTTGCCATTTTGCGCAAACCTATTGCACGATTGGAGTTCAACAACAGAATGGGATAAGGGTTCTGAAGTTTAATAATGCGGGTACGATTGCATGGGGTTTGGAAATAACAGGAAGCAACCTTTGGTTAAGGTCTGAGTGGAACATAGATGGAATCAGCCGGTTCGAATATAGCGTCGATGGGGACCATTTCACGAGCTTTGGAGACGCCTATCGGCTGGGGTGGGGGAAATACAGAGGAGACCGGATCGGGTTATACAGCTATAACATTGAAAATGAACAGGGTTATATCGATGTAGATCAATTTTGTTATGAGGTCGCAGGAGCAGGGAGGGAGCATGAATGAAATCGCCATTGTTTAGGGATCCGATCTATGACGGAGCGGCAGATCCTGTGGTCATTTGGAATCGTCAGACCAAGGAATGGTGGATGATTTATACGAACCGCCGTGCGACCGCACAGGGAACAGGTGTGGCGTGGGTTCACGGAACCGACCTCGGCGTGGCGGTTTCCCGCGACGGCGGCAAGGAGTGGGTTTACCGCGGTGTACTGCAGGGGCTGGATTTTGAATGGGGAAGAAATACGTTCTGGGCGCCGGAAATCATCTGGCACGACGGATTGTATCACATGTACGTCAGTTATATTCAGGGAGTACCTGATCATTGGGGGCATCCGAGGGACATGCTGCATTATACCAGCCCGAATTTGCTGGAATGGTACTTCGTTTCCAAGCTCGGCTTGAGCTCGGGAAATGTCATTGATGCTTGCGTCTACCCGTTGCCGGACGGCCGCTTCCGGATGTGGTACAAGGATGAGGGCCACCACTCTCATATGTATGCAGCAGACAGCAGCGATCTCTACCACTGGGAGGTTACGGGTCCGGTCATTACCGAGCGTTCCCAGGAAGGACCGAACGTGTTCCGCTTGGGCGGCTATTATTGGATGATCGTAGATGAGTGGCACGGGCAGGGCGTGTACCGCTCGAATGATCTCGAGACGTGGGAACGAAACGGCCTCATTCTCGACCAACCTGGCAAGCGTCAGGATGACGGGACGATCGGCCTGCACGCAGATGTGGTCGTACTAGGAGAAGAGGGGTATATCTTTTATTTCACTCATCCTGGCCGTGGTAATGGGCACAATGAAGATTCGGGCTATGAGACGCGTCGCTCGTCCATTCAGGTTGCCAAGCTGGAAGTTGTGGACGGTGTGCTGATCTGTGACCGCGACAAGGAGTTCGAGTTGAATCTTGGAGTGGAAGACTGTTAACTTTGCTGCCACTGCGGGGATCGCGGCCAGAGTAAATTAAGAAGGTCATTCTCAAGCCATTCCATTAGTGGCCCGAAATCGGGATTTTTCTATATACAGCAATTCAGCAGAATATGGGACAAAGAGAGTGTGGAATAACGTGCAAATTGTGAATGTTAAGGAGCCGCAAATCGATATGGCGGTCGGCGAACCATTAAGTTTGCCGCAGCTCGTTGAGGTCGAGCTGGAAGGAGGAATCGTCGAACGTTTTCCGGTCAGCTGGGAGCCTATCGATCCATCGCTTCTGGAGAAGTCAGGAGTTGCCATTGCTGAAGGGACAGTGAAGGGGGACGTTTATCCGAACCCGCTCATTCCAAATCGTGCCGACCCCTACGTACTGAAGCATTCGGACGGCTTTTATTATTTTACCGGGTCCGTACCGGAGTATGACAGATTGGTGCTGCGTCGTTCCCGAACCATCGCAGGTCTGTCGACCGCAGAGGAGACTGTTATCTGGACCAAGCACGATGTAGGGGAGATGGGCAACCATATTTGGGCGCCGGAGCTTCATAGAATCAACGAAAAATGGTACATCTACTTTGCGGCCGGAACTGCAGAGAACAAATGGGACATCCGACCGTATGTGCTCGAATGTGCGGATGAGAATCCCTTAACAGGGACTTGGGAAGAGAAAGGGAAAATCGAGCTTCCGGTAGATAGCTTTTCTCTGGATGCGACAATATTCGAGCATAAGGGGCGAAGATATTTGGTATGGGCTCAGATCATCGAAGATTCCTGTCTCTATATCGCCCCTATGGATAAACCGTGGTCGATTTCAGGCCAACCGGTCAAGCTCTCGTCCCCGGAGTATGAATGGGAGATCCAAGGGCATCGCGTGAATGAAGGTCCAGCCATACTGAAAAGGAACGGACGCCTATTTTTGGCCTATTCCGCCAGCGCTACGGACGACCGTTATTGTATGGGGTTGTTGACGGCGACCGATACGAGCGATTTGTTGGATCCCGCATCATGGGCCAAATCGAAAGAGCCAGTATTCGTCAGTAACGAGGCCGCCTCCGAGTACGGTCCAGGACATAACAGCTTCACGGTATCGGAGGATGGCTCCGCTGATCTTATCGTTTATCATGCGCGTCCCTATAAAGAAATCGATAGCGACCCCCTGTATGATCCCAATCGACATGCGCGCGTGCAACGATTGTTGTGGAAGCCGGACGGCACGCCGTTCTTTGGTAAGCCGGGATGGAGGCCGGATCCATCCGGTCTTCGGGTAAGTGCCAAGGTGATCATACGCGATGTGAGAAAGGAAGCTGAAAATGAAGCAAGCAGAGGAATGGATCTACGTCTCAACTGAGGGAAATGATCGAGCGGAAGGCACGAAAGAGCGGCCTTTTGCAACTTTACAGCGGGCACAGATGGCGGCCCGGCCCGCCGTTAAAGCAGGAAAGCCGGTCCGTGTTCGAGTATTCGGCGGCACGTATTACCTGCCGGATACGCTTCGGTTTTTACCGGAGGACTCCGGAGCCGAAGATGCTCCGGTTATTTATGAGGCGGTTCCCGGCGAGGAGGTCGTTATCAGCGGAGGCATGCAACTTGAGCTTCAATGGAGACCGTATGACGAAGGGGTACTGCAGGCCGAGGTTCCGCACGGGCTGCAGTTGGATCAACTTTTTGTAAACGGCCGGCAAATGCATATGGCGAGATATCCGAATTACTGTGAAGAAACCCGGATCATGAACGGTTATGCGGCTGATTGCATTCATGCGGAACGCGTGCGGCGCTGGGCCAGCCCGGCCGGCGGATACGTCCATGCCATGCACAAACATTTATGGGGAGACTACCATTACCTCATTAAGGGAAAAGATGAAAACAACCAACTGATATTGGAAGGCGGTTGGCAAAACAATCGGCAAATGGGCATGCACGACAACTATCGTTATGTAGAAAATATTTTCGAGGAACTGGATGCTCCGGGTGAATGGTTTCACGACGAAAAGAACGGGACTCTCTATGTATATCCTTATCCGGGAACGAATTTACATGAGGCGTTAATCGAGGGAGTTCGGCTCGCACATTTGGTTGAATTCGTCGGCAGCGAGGATGCTCCGGCTCGGCATATACAGCTAAGAGGGTTTACGTTTACGCATGCGGCGAGAACTTTTATGGAAAGCAAAAAGCCTCTTCTTCGCAGCGATTGGACCATATATCGTGGTGGAGCGGTGGTGCTGCGCGGGACGAAAGATTGTACGATCGCGGATTGCACATTTGAACAGTTGGGCGGGAATGCCGTCTTTGTAGACAGCTATAATCGAAACCCCGTCATCAAGGGATGCCGGATTTCGAATGTAGGCGCGAGCGGAATCGCTTTCGTCGGGGATCCGGAGGCTGTTCGCAGTCCGTTGTTTGAATTTAATGAACGCCAGAAGCTTCAGGACATCGATCAAACGCCAGGGCCGAAAACGAACCGTTATCCTGCGGGCGGTTTGGTCGAGGATTGTTTGATCTATCGAGTTGGGCGTGTGGAAAAACAGTCCGCTCCCGTACAAATTTCCATGGCGATGGACATCACTGTACGTCATTGCAGTATTTACGAAGTGCCTAGAGCGGGGATTAATATTTCGGAAGGGACCTTCGGCGGTCATGTGATTGAACACTGCGATGTATTTGATACCGTTCTGGAGACAGGCGATCATGGTTCGTTCAACTCGTGGGGACGGGATCGGTATTGGCTTCTGGATGATGTTGACATGGATCAAATTAATTCGGACAGCGAGTCGGAGAACAGTACTTTGCCCATTTTGGATATGGTGAGACCGATTACTCTCCGGAATAACCGATGGCGCTGCGATTATGGATGGGATATCGATCTTGACGACGGCTCGACCTGGTACCAAATACACGACAATTTGTGTTTGGCCGGCGGGATCAAGCTGCGGGAGGGCTTTTACCGGATATGTGAAAACAACATCATGGTGAATAATTCCTTCCACCCTCATGTCTGGTTTCGGGGAAGCCGGGATATATTCCGCCATAACATTGTTCTTGCCGAATATGCTCCAATTCGGGTATCGAAACCTTGGGGACAACTATGCGATTGGAATCTGCTTCACGAGGTCGACGGATTGGAGCCGAAACCGGCTTCGCAGTTACAAGAACAGAGCGGTGTGGATGAGCATTCGCTGATCTCCGATGCATGGTTTGTCGATCCTGCCTCTGGAAATTATCAGGTGCGTGACGGTTCGCCGGCACTTGGCTTAGGCTTCCGCAATTTCCCCATGGATCAATTCGGGGTGCGAAAGCCGGAGTTGAAAAGGATCGCGCGAACGCCAAGGCTTCCTGAGCTTGGAGCCGTGGCAAGCGAATCCGGCCGTCTTCAACAGCATACCCGTTGGGGGCAGTGCAAAGTAAAGAACATCGTTGGAATGGGGGAAGTGTCCGCTGCCGGATTGCCGGCGGAAACAGGGGTTCTCATTGAAACAATGCCATGGGGCAGCTGGCAAATGGAGCAAGGGTTCCAAGTTGCGGACGTGATTTTGGAGCTGAACGGGGAAAAGGTGGATACGGTCGACGATTTATTGGGGTTGTATAATACGATCACTACAGGAAATAGCTTTCGTATTAAGGTATTTCGTGGCCAACGAGAAGTAGAATTGACAGGCGAGAAAGAACTCTAAAAGGAAATTTTAAAACTTGTTCGTTTGAGCGGAGGACAATTATGCATATTCAATTTCATTCCCCGGCCGTTTATTGGACGGAAGCCCTTCCTGTCGGAAACGGCAGGCTTGGCGCCATGGTTTTTGGCGGTATCGAGAAAGAACGCATCGCATTGAATGAAGATACTCTTTGGTCCGGTTACCCCAGGGATTGGAATAATCCAGGGGCGAAAGAAGTGCTGCCGAAGGTAAGAGAGCTGATCGCACAAGAAAGATATGAAGAAGCGGATCAACTCTGCAAGGAAATGATGGGTCCCTTTACGCAAACGTATTTGCCTTTCGGCGACTTGCACCTGGTTATGGATCACGGCAATGTGGCCAGACAATACCGCCGCAAGCTTGATCTGTCTACGGGGATCGCGACAGTCGAGTATTCCGTTGGGGGCGTTCGATATTCCCGTGAAATATTTGCCTCCTATCCCGACCAAGTCATTGTCGTTCGTTTGCAATCCAGCAAGGCGGGACAGCTCAGCTTTCGGGCCAAAATGGACAGTCCGCTAAGGTACGCATCGTCCTATGAGTCCGAACATTACATCATATCCGGCATTGCGCCGGACTATGTTTCTCCAAGTTACCATCATATCGAAGATCCCATTCGTTACGGCGACCCAGAGACGACGCAAGCTTTGAAGTTCCATGGACGATTGGCAGTGGTGCATGAAGGCGGGACGTTGAAGGTTGATGCGGACGGTGTGCACGTGATTGGAGCGACTGGCGTGATCTTATATTTCCATGCTTCAACCTCCTTTGATCCTAGAATTGGCGCGAGCAGTTCGGAGTGCAATCCGAAGCAAATAACCGCTGATGCAATCCAAGCCGTTCACGGAAAACCATATGAGGAAATTCTAAAGCGGCATCTTGACGACCACAATGAGCTATTCGGCAGAGTAGCCTTGTCTCTGGGGGAAAGCAACGCCCCCTCAGACATGACGACCGATCGGCGGATTGCCGAATTCGGCAGCAGCGATCCGGGCTTGGTGGAGCTATTGTTCCATTACGGTAGGTACCTGCTGATTGCAAGCTCCCGTCCGGGAACTCAGCCTGCCAATCTTCAAGGCATATGGAATGAAGAAACGCGGGCGCCATGGAGCAGCAATTATACGCTGAATATTAATGCGGAGATGAACTACTGGCCTGCAGAGACTTGCCATATGGCGGAAACGCATGAGCCGTTGATTGATTTTATCGGTAGATTGGCACGGAACGGCAAGAAGACGGCCGATACGAATTATGGCGCAAGAGGGTGGGTAGCGCATCATAATTCCGATTTGTGGGCCCAAACGGCTCCGGTTGGCGATTATGGAATCGGGGACCCGGTATGGGCGCTTTGGCCGATGGGCGGCACATGGCTAACCCAGCATTTGTGGGAGCATTATGCCTTCAGCGGGGATGAGGTGTTTTTGCGGGATACGGCGTACCCCATTATGAAGGAAGCGGCGTTATTCTGTTTGGATTGGCTCATCGAAGATCAAGGCGGATATTTCATTACTTCGCCTTCGACTTCTCCAGAGCAGAAATTTCTTGTCGGCGACAAGCGTCATGCCGTAAGCGTGGCGACGACTATGGATTTGTCTCTGATCGGCGAGTTATTCGACAACTGTATCCAGGCGGCGGAACAGCTGAAGAACGACGAGGAATTTGCGAAGTTATTAGCAGAGACGAAGATAAGGCTGTTGCCTCTCCAAATCGGCAAGCAGGGTCAACTGCTAGAATGGTCCCAAGATTTCGAAGGCGAGGATGTCCATCATCGTCACGTCTCTCATCTAGTCGGGGTTTATCCGGGGCGGCTGATCACAGAGAAGTCTGCGCCCGATCTGTTCCGTGCAGCGAAGACATCGCTTGAAATCAGAGGGGACGGAGGCACGGGATGGAGTCTTGGCTGGAAAATCGGCTTATGGGCAAGATTCAAGGACGGCAACCGCGCAGAGCGGTTAATCTCGAATTTGCTGAACCTCATTAAAAGTGACGAATCGATTAATCATGAAAGAGGCGGCGTGTATGCCAATTTGTTCGACGCGCATCCTCCTTTCCAGATCGACGGAAACTTTGCCGCCACTGCGGGAATCGCAGAGATGCTGCTGCAATCGCATCAAGGATACTTGGAGCTTCTTCCGACTTTGCCCGATGCCTGGAAAGACGGATTTGTTAAAGGCTTGCGGGGCCGAGGAGGTTATGAAGTCGATATGGAATGGAAGGGCGGCGCATTGTCAAAGGCAGAGATCGCAGTTTCCATAACGCAGACTTGTAAAGTGCTAGCGAAGATGAAGGTAAGGATTACGCAAGAGGGCGAGGAAGTTACTTGTTCTCATATAGGAAACGGCTGTATCGGGTTCCATGCGGAAAGCGGAAAACGTTACGCCGTATCGGCCGTATGATGTATTTGGGAGGAGAGGAGCATGTCCGATCACGGATTATATGCCGGGTACCTGTTTGTTTATAATACCGATGATGGCAAGGGAGGCGGGGAGGAAATCTACTTTGCTCTAAGCGAAGGGAACGATCCACTGCATTGGCGAGAGCTAAATGACGGAGAGTCCGTTCTTACTCCTCAATTAGGGGAAGGAGAAGTGCGATCCGTTCATCATCCGATCGCCCCAAGGGGATAAGTTTTTCATGCTGGGAACGGATCTCAAGGAAGATGACCGAACTAGATTCGGGCGTATGGACAATGCTTACGGAATTTTCGTTGCCATTTAAGCCTCTTCATGGGTCCGTATTGCCAGTTTCACGTTCCGAATATGAGAGGTTGCTTGCCCAATACGACAGGGGTTGAAGAGGTGATCATGGAAAGCCAATATCCTGCCGATGAAATCATTTGCTTTAGGTAACAGAGATAATCTGCATCTCCCTTTCAAAATAAGCTCGATCGGATATAATCAACAACAAGATCAGGTTCAATCGGTAACCATACAGTGTTATGAAGTGATGATCGGTACGATCGGTAAAGGCATTGTTCGAATTCGAGGTGAAGAGCCTTTCGTACTCCATCCGGAACAGGCCGTTATTATCAGGCCGGGAAGCGTGTACGAGACTCAAGCTGTGGAGGATGGATGGGAGTCAGCAGTACTTCGCTTTGTTTGCAGCCCTACCATGCTGCCTCAATTTCGTTTGCGTTTGCATCAACCTATGGCGATACTTGGGACGTCATGGATGTAAGTATTTGATAATTTCGGTACTGAATTAATTTCGGTACTGAATAGTGAAAGCGATCGATAATTCGAAACCAGTTGGTATGGTGCAAATCGATCAGAATGGTAATATGACGATTGTCAAGTCGGACGATTCGACGCCAGCATGTGTGGCTGACGCGAATGTAGCTACATTCTGCCTTACCGTAGTATCTGCTAATGGTAAATCGGCGACTACACCAGTCCAAGTGAAATCGTATCTATTCCGGCATCTTCTAGAATTGATTTGTGCGCCCATTCTTACAAAACAATCGGAGAGTGGGCGTTTATAATTGCAAATCACAATTGAATTTTCCAATCTAACCACCGATAAATCTACTTTAAATAGGAATTATGGTTGTCATAACCATCATTTTCTATAAAAAAGGTTTGGTGTCCATCTTATTTTGTTCTAGCCTGAGAAGGCGTGCATCCGTACATCCGGCGATGCAATTTTTGACAACGTCAGCATCAGTCACTTTTGGAAGTTCCATACAGCCTATTCTTCCAACGGACAAAATCACAACAATTTCAAACAATATACCTTTATTTTTGCTAAATGAACTGTCCTACATGTACCATCCAACACCAAAGCATCTTTCGACTCGTTTAAGATTATTTTGCTTGAATAAAAGCGGATTCCACAAGGTGGAACCTACGTTTTGCAATCTGGATGAACTCTGACACAGCAACAGTTTCATAGGCATCTTTGCGGCGAATGAAAAGCGTCGGTGTTTTGCAGAGATCTTCCGAGATTTTTTGAGATCGCAAGTTATATTGAACCAAAGCTCTCTCAACCACTGAGCGGGGTAAAAGGGAGACCCCGAGGCCGGCGTGAATACATCCAAGGATTCCCTCCAATGTTCCGAATTCCATGATTTTAGCAGGAATAATTCCTTTTAAATGTAACCAATCCTCGAGTTTTCGACGGTAAGAACAACCAACACGAAATACCAGTAAAGTTAGATTTCGTAATTGTTCCGGCCGATCAATTGCTGGGAATTGTCCCCCTGAGATGAGTGCAAGTTCCTCAACCCCAACCTCTATAATATCGAGTTCTGAGTGCTCAACTGGCGCAGCTACCAAAGCTCCATCCAATTCGTACTTCGACACTAAATGGATGAGTTCTTCCGTCGTTCCGGTTTTTAATGTCAAATCGACCTCTGGATAAGACTTATGGTAATCGGTGAGAATAAATGGCAGCCGAATAGCTGCTGTCGTTTCAAGCGATCCGATCCGAAGTGTCCCTCTTGGGATCGAGTTATCTGCCACGACACGTTCCGCCTCTTGCGTAAGAAAGACAATTTTCTCAGCATAGGACTTTAGTGCCTCACCGGTTGTTGTGAGCCTAACCCCTTGCCGCCCACGACGGAATAGTTCTGTTTTCAGTTCACTTTCGAGCTGCTGGATACGGATACTTATACTCGACTGAACGTATTCCAATTTCTCGGCTGCCCTGGTAATGCTCCCCTCGTTTGCAACTGCCAGAAAAATCTGCAAGTCTCGGATGTCCACTGTCATTCCTCCGTTTATGGTATTGAAGATTTTAATGTATACTATCGCTTAAATTCATTATACACGATGTATATTAGGGGGTACAATGAATTTAGAAAGGGGTTTTGTCTCTTGGAGAATACAGGACCTAAACATACGAAAATTTTTGATTCCACCAAAACAAAGATAAGGTGGATTTGTTATGCTCATAATTGAAATAGGGGGCGGACGTTTTTCATACACTTCCATTGATGCAATCACTGTTTCATCTTTCCGTCATGGGATCAGGGTGTTTGGCAAGAAGCGACAACTTCGTTTACCTTGAAGCTCCCTTTGGCGCACGGTTCGTAAATTGGGGAACCCTGAAAGCTGATCATCTTATTCAATTGCTGTTCTGTATCATTTCAACTGGGCATATGTGAATCGCTTCATCGTTTTATTGACTTGCGTCATTCGCCGCAGAAGACGTGTATATAAAAAACTTTCAATTATTAATTAGGAGTTGAGTTCTGAATGGCTAATGCGCAATTGAGAACTGTAGTGGGCTCACCTATTGTAGCTTCTGCTATTTCTTTTACAGTAGGTGCCTTAGCTTTACTGATTGTATCGTTATTCTCGATTACTAGGAGCGCTTTTGATTATTGGAGGAGTCATTATCGTTCAAAAATTTTAAATTTTAAAGTGGCATATAAAGCCATTGATGATGAATTCTTCTTGATTTGAACAGACTTTACACTTTGGTGATCTAGTTTCTTTTTTATATATGTAATGCCTCTATATCAACAGAGCTTATCTATTCGTCTTCGATGTAGTGTCTGCCGGTTTGCTGGAGCACATGCAAGTTGACTTCGGAACAAAAGCGGCGGTCGACGACCGTGATGACGCGTCCGAGCTTCCAGATGATCAAAGCTTTCTTGACTTTCTTTGTATCATGTGGATTAAAGCATATCTGTAAAAAGAATCGTGACAATCCTTCTCACCGCCGAAAGTCGAAGTTATAGTAACACCACATAATGACTTTTAGACTGAATTTGCTGTCCAGCTATTGACGAATAACTTGGCCGAATAAAGAGCTAGGAAACAGTAAGGCTGTTACCTAGCTCTTTATGTGATACGCCCAGCATGGGAGTTATCTTTAAGGTGAAAGTCCCAACGGGGGCTGTCGATTGACTATCGTAGCCAAGAACAATCCGGAGTAGTACATGCAAGAACTTGATGAGTAATTTCAGTAATACTTAGGCCACATAAGAATGAAAACCTCTTAGAAGGGCGTCAGGCTTCCTCGGTTGCCGATTTATGACGGTGATAATGCTGGTTGACCTTCACGCGGTTGCCGCATCTTTCCATGCTGCACCAGCGTCGTTGTTGATTTCGGCTCGTATCGTAGAAAAACAGAATACATTTATGATTTTCACATTTCTTCAGGTTATCCGGTTTGAACGTCGTCAAGAACAGCGCCGCCTCCTCCAAAAACAAGGCAGGCAGCTGCGATATATCGTAGAAACGTTTAGTGGTTATACCATTTTCTTTCTCTTTGATCTGGTAATAGCTGCGATACCGAGACAACTCGTCATTCAGATCGGCGATGAATAAAACGGGGACGGCTCGTTCCTCAACGATCGTTATGAAGGCTTGCTCCAACTTGCCGCGGAAGGCAAGGGTCTTTTGAAATAGATTCATTCGTTCAGCTGCCGGGAGTTGTTCAAAATCCCCCGTAATAACGTCCCGCTTACCGGAACGATCCAGCCATTTCATGAGATCCTCCCAAGAATGCAGTAATTCTGTGCGCTGCTCCTTGACATTTTTGCGCGTATTCACGAAATCTGTGGCAAAATGATTGCCGATAAATACAAAATTCGTTTGCTCCATGACTTTTTAGTTCCTTTTAAATGATTTGGATTCAAATAAATTATAACCGTCTAAAACTATGTTTACAAATTATAATATTGAGGATATTATAATACCTGTAATATTATTTTGGTGGTTAGGGGATGAATGGAGATGCTAGTATTAGGACATGTCGGTTTGAATGTTACAGAATTGGACCGTTCGATTCAGTTTTATAAGGAGGTGCTTGGCTTCACGCTTCGTATGAAATCGGAGGAACCCGGCAGGAAATTCGCTTTTCTGGGCGATGATCAGGTGAATCGGGTAACTTTATGGGAACAAAGCGAAGGCTCGTTCTCCAAACAGACTCCCGGTCTGCATCATTTGGCATTTGAAGTAGAATCGGTTGAAATCATTCAGGCTTACGAAGCAAGGCTGAAGGAGCACGGCGTCAAGTTCATCTACAATGGCATCACCGCTCATGCTGAAGGAGGGGATTCAGGAGGCATCTTCTTCGAGGATCCTGACGGCATCCGTCTAGAAATTTACGTGCGCCAAGGAATAGGCGGACATACGAACAACGTGGCTCACGGCAGAGCCTGCGGTTTCTTCTGATGACGTACCATCCCGGGGAAATTCAGGTTCAAGAACGTGCGGGTGTGAGGCATATCGCCGAACGGAGCAGAGGGATTCGTTCCGACATTCCGGATGTGGCGAAGATCTTTCTCGAGCAGCAGCCGTTTCTAATTCTCGGCGCACCGAAGGACGACGGAACTGTGTGGGCTTCGGTTCTTTTTGGTGCCCCCGGCTTCGTTCAGGTCGTGGATTCTCGAAGCATCGCTATAGATGGATCTCCTGAGGTAACAGATCCGATTAGCTGCGGTCTTCGCTTAGGCTATCCCGTCGCGACTATCGCCATGGACTTCGCTGAGAGACGCCGAATGCGTGCGAACGGCATCATTACCGCCGTAGACCGGGGGCGTTTGGAAATCGTTACGGAACAGGTTTACGCTAATTGTCCAAAATACATTCAAGCCCGCAAGTGGTCGCCGAAAGAAGAGGATACTAGTAGACTTGCACAGTCAAGCATCAGTTTCACTGCGCTTCCGAATGAAGCCATGTCAATTGTGAGACATGCGGACACGTGCTTTATTGCTAGCCACCATCCTGAATACGGTGCGGATGTATCGCACCGTGGCGGCATGCCGGGATTCATAAAGACAGAAAATGATAAAACGTTGGTATTTCCCGATTATACAGGGAATGCCATGTTCAATACGTTGGGCAACTTAATTGGCTATCCCCAGGCAGGGCTGTTGTTCATGGATTTCGATTCAGGTAGTCTCTTGCAGTTGACGGGTACCGCCGTGGTCGAATGGGACGTGTCAAAGAGCAGGTTTTCGCTCCCTGGCGCCGAGCGTCTCATAAAGTTTCGTTTGGAACGTGGACATTTAACAAGGAACGCGATGCCATTGAACTGGAGCTCGGCACAGTTTTCACCCGCCAATCCAAGAACCCAGGAGGAATGAACGATAAGGAAAGACGACAAGCTTCTCTCCCTTTTCTCGACGAAGGAGAAGCTTTTTTGTTTTTGTCTTACATTTACTGTATATATTTGTATGAATTTTATGCTATCCCCGCATTATAAAGGGGGAGGAATCCCGTCCGTGATCAAATGAACGAATACTTGTTGCCTTGAAATAGCTTGAAGCATTTAGGCTATCATTCCTGAAATCCCCAGAAAAGATAAATCTGCAAGTCTCGGATGTCCACCGTCATTCCTTCGTTTAGGTATTGAATATTTTAATGTTTGATATCGATTATATTCATTTTACGTGATATCTGCGGGGAGGTACAATGAATTTAGAAAGGGGCATATCTCAATGAAAACGGTTACCAAAGCGAGCTACTCAAATGGATTAATGAAAAAAATTATTGGAGGGAAAAAATGAACGAAACTCCGAACTCCGTTAGTACTCATGAATCTCATCGGTGGTCAATGGAAAGAAGCCACTGAGGCCGAAAGCATTGAAGTTCTTAATCCGGCAACAGGAGAAACAATGGCATTCGTACCGATCTCAACCAAACGAGGCATTCTTTCCATTTTCAGGTTGGAAGGATTCCTTCTACGGAGATCTCCATGCGAACGGGAGGGATGCTGTGGAGTTCTACTCCCGTAAGAAAATGATTACAGGACGATACTAATTGCGTGTTCTAAATAAATTTAACGGAAAGGGATGAAACCAATGAAAAAATGGGAGACAGCCCTAACGAAAAGATTGAATATTCAGACTCCAATTGTTTTAGCCCCTATGGCAAGAATCTCAGGTGGAAGACTAGCTGCGGCAGTATCCGAGGCAGGAGGTGTGGGGATTGTCGGTGGAGGTTACGGTGACGAGAAAAGTCTCCCAATTGAATTGGAAATTGTAGCAAATAGGACTAATCATCCTTGGGGTGTTGGATTTATCACTTGGTCACTCTCTCTCAAACCATATCTTTTAGACATTGCTCTTGAATATGACCCGCATATCCTTTTTCTTTCTTTCGGGGATATTCGCCCATTTGCTTCAAAAATTAAAAAGGCGGGTAAGCTGCTTGTCTGTCAAGTGCAGAATATTGATGATGCTCTGATTGCTCGTGATGAGGGTGCTGATTTTATTGTCGCGCAAGGAATGGAAGCAGGGGGGCATTCTACAAACGAGCAAGGAACTTTCTGTATAGTTCCATCTATTGTTGATGCAGTAGCACCAACGCCTGTATTGGCAGCGGGAGGAGTTTGTGACGGTCGCGGTTTGGCCGCTGCACTTATGCTTGGCGCAGACGGTGTCGTCATGGGAAGTCGATTTTATGCCTCTGTCGAGTCTTCCGGCGATACAGAGGCAAAGTCCAGAATAATTCGCGGTAAGGGCTCCGATACCATTCGAACTCCGACTTTCGATATTGCACGCGGGCTAAATTGGCCGGTACCTTATAACGCACGTGCATTAAAAAATGAATTTACGGAGTACTGGCATAATCGAGTCGAAGAGATGCAGCTGCGATTGAACGAAGTACAGATTTTATATCAAAATGCTCAGACTACTAATGATTTTAATACTGCTGCCGTATTCGCAGGCCAAGGAATTGATAGGATACACAGCATTCAAAATGCAAAAGAAGCCGTTGACAATGTAATTCTGGAGGCTATATCTATTTTGGATAAAAAATTTTGGTCATGATTTCACTCAACAGAAAAGGGGAAGATTTCCAATGAAAAAAATGATTTCAGTTGCATTAACGGTGTTACTAGGTCTTAGTTTGGCAGCTTGCAGCATGCAGCCAACTACATCACCTGCTAATTCTTCTGCTCCAACTAAAACGCCTACAAAGAAGATAGGTTTCTTAGTACCAACTCTTCAAGGTGAATTTTTTATCAATCTGGTTAAAGATGTCACTGATAAGCTTAAAGAAAAAGGTTATACCGTTGAAGCTACTTCTTTTGACTCTGATTCAAGTAAAGAAATTTCTGCTATTGAAAATTATACGGTAGCAGGTGTTGATGAAATCATTGTCATGTTGCAAGACGATGCCGCTAGCGAAGCAATGAAAGCAGCAATGGATAAAGGAATCAAGATTTTTGCTGTAGGAAAAGAAACAAAATATTACGATTTTCTTGAGATTGCTGATAATACTGCAGTGGGAAACAATATTGCTGAAATGGCGGCTGATTATGTAAAACAAAAATATAATGGTAAAACACAAATTGGAGTTATGACGAATACCAAGAATACAGATTTGACATTGAGATCTAGTGGAATCGTGGACACCCTTCAGAAGCTTCTTCCGGACAGTACGATCGTTATGAAGCAGGAGGCTATCAATATTGGTGAAGGAACTGCCTTTACGGAGAACCTGCTTCAGAAATATCCGGATACAAAGGTAGTTGTTGCTTATGGTGATGCAATGGCCCTGGAAGCAGTTGAAGTATTTAAAGCTGCAGGCAAGACTGGTGATGGTTTTGCTGCGTTCGGAGCAGACGCAACTAAGCAGGGATTACAAAAAATTGCTGATGGCGATATATTCCGAGGTACCATTGATTGGGGAAACTTTCCTACAATGACTGCCGATAATGCCTATCGCTTAGTTAGTGGAGACAATTCTATGGGCAAGAAGGTTGTCGTTCCAGGTATTAAAGTTACGAAAGAAAACATAAGCAAGTATGTAAAATAGTAAGAATGGAGGCTTAACAATTGGAAGAACAAATGGTGCTAAGCATTGAAAATATATGTAAATCTTATCCTGGTGTGAAGGCATTAGACCATGTATCCATTGAATTTGCCAAGGGTGAAGTACATGCGATTGTTGGTGAGAATGGTGCCGGAAAATCGACCTTGATGAAAATCATTTCCGGTGCAATTGCTCCAGATAGCGGCACAATCATGATTAATGGAAACAGGCATAAAGCTATGGAACCGCAATTTGCTAAAGAAAACGGTGTAGAAGTCATTTATCAAGAGTTTACATTAGTTCCATCTCTTTCAGCTGCGGATAATGTGTTTTTGGGCGAGATAAAATTCGGGGCTTTTGTTGTAGATGATCATGAACGAAGAAAGCGTGCTGCTGAGATTTTTAAACAACTGAAGGTGAACATTGATCCGACTAAACCTGTTCGTGACCTTTCTCCTGCATACCAGCAGATTATTGAAATTGCAAAAGCTGTTAGCAGAGAAGTTAAAGTACTTATTATGGACGAGCCAACGGCACCCTTAACTGTATCGGAAGTGGATATGTTATTTGATATTGTTCGAGATTTAAAATCTAAGGGAGTTACCATTATTTATATAAGCCACCGGTTAGAAGAACTGTTTGAAATTGCAGATAAAGTAACGATTATGAGGGATGGCACTTATATTGATACAAAAAATATTTCCGATACAAACCGCAGAGAATTAGTTTCGTTAATGGCAGGCCGTGATTTAATTGAAAGTTATCCTGAACGAAGAAAAGATATTGGCGGAGAAGCTTTGCGGGTAGAACATTTGAGCGGTAATGGAGTGGAAAATATTAATTTTTCACTCCATAAGGGAGAAATTCTCGGTTTTGCCGGATTAGTTGGTGCAGGTCGTTCAGAGTTGATGCAGTTAATATACGGTGCTGCCCGTTGTACCAATGGAAAAATATTTTTGAATGGCAAGGAAGTGAAAATCAAATCACCCGGAGATGCCATTGCAAAGGGAATTGGACTTATTCCTGAAGACCGAAAAAAATCTGGAGCATTTTTATCGATGTCCATTCAATGGAATACGGTCATTAATTCTATTAAAAATATAAGTAGATTTGGAGTTGTTGATACAAAAAAAGAGCTGGAACTTTCTCAGTATTACAAAAATAAATTCCAGATCAAAGCTCCCACGCTTCTGCAGCATGTAGGTACACTAAGTGGCGGTAATCAACAAAAAGTTGTCATCGCAAAGACGATGGCTGCACAAACACAAGTCATTATTTTTGACGAACCTACTCGCGGGATTGATGTACAGGCAAAACAAGAAATATATAAATTAATGAATGAACTTGCAAGTTCAGGAATTGCCATTATTATTGTATCTTCAGAGATGCCGGAGTTAATTGGTATGAGCGACCGTATCGTAGTTATTGCAGAGGGTAAACAAACGGGTATTCTTTCAAAAGAGGAATTTGATCAAACTAAAATTTTGGATCTTGCATCAGGTGGCGAGCAGCACGCTTCTTAATACGCATAAGGGAACTAAAGGGGAGTATTATATGAACTTTTATCAAATATACAAAAAATATGGAATATATATTGTGTTAATGTTTGTTCTAGCTTTTTTTGGCTCTTTTGCTCCACATTTCATGAGTGTAGATAATGTTATGAATATATTACGTCAAGTATCCATGTTTGGCATCGTTGTCGTTGGTGTTACATTTGTCATGATTTCCGGTGGTATGGATCTTTCTGTCGGCGGGCAAATGGCGGTAACGGGTATGATTGTCGGTAATCTGATGGTTAAGATGGGTATAGGTATAGTACCAGCTTGTATTTTAGGTATTATTATTGGGACATTAATAGGGGCCATTAATGGGTTAATATCGGTGAAATTCAACATTCTTCCAATCATAGTGACACTGGGTACAATGTTGGCGTTACAGGGTCTAGCTTTTGTTATTACTAAAGGAATCCCTGTTTTCGGGCTTCCTCGCGGGTTTGCCATGCTTGGTCAAGGATACTTTGGACCCATTCCAATACCAGTCATTATTTTTGTAATCGTTATAGCAGTCGCTTGGTTTATTTTAAAGAAAACATACTTCGGACGTTACGTTTATGCTATGGGTGGTAGTCGTGAAGCGGCTCGATTAGCGGGGATTAATATCGAAAAAATGACCTATCTTGTTTACGCACTTTGCGGATTTATAACCAGCATTGCTTCCTTAATTATGTTATCCCGTACAAATTCTGCTCAACCAGCTGCTGGCGCATCCTATCCTTTTGACTGTATGACTGCAGCAGTACTGGGGGGGATCAGCTTTGCAGGAGGGGAAGGAAAAGTAGGGGGAGCAGTTGTAGGTGTTCTGATTATTGGTATCCTAAACAATGGTCTTCAGTTAATGAATGTAGATTCTAATTGGCAGGGATTAATTAAAGGTATTGTACTTATTGCAGCCGTTGGCGTTGATTCCATACAAAGAAGGGAAAAGAAAGTAAAACTTAAAGTTAAAGAAGCTTAAGGAGGTACAAAGATGAATACATCTTATCCATTGCCCCGTTGCAAACCAGAAGAACAAGGCATGACATCTAGTTCAATAAATTCTTTCTTAGATGCAATAAAGGAGCAGAAGCTGGAATTGCATAGTTTCATGATACTTCGTCATGGTCATGTAGTGGCGGAAGGCTGGTGGAAACCTTATAAAAAAGATAGCGTTCATCTTTTAAATTCATTGAGTAAGAGTTTTACTTCAACAGCTATTGGCTTTGCAGTGGAAGAAGGGCGGCTGACAGTAGATGATCAAGTTATTACATTCTTTCCCGAATTAAGTTCAGAAACATATTTAGAAAACATGGCAGCATTAAAAGTAAGACATCTGCTGTCCATGTCGACAGGTCATGACATGGACACCATTCATCAGATGAGACAAAGTGATAATTGGGCAAAAGTATTTTTTGAAATTCCGCTAAAACATGAACCAGGAACAAAATTTTTATACAATTCTGGTGCTTCGTATATTCTTTCTGCAATCGTACAAAAGGTTTCTGGACAAACTTTGCAAGATTACTTGCAACCTCGATTATTTAAGCCGTTGGGTATAGAAAACTATACTTGGGAATCTTGTCCTAAAGGGATAACTGCGGGAGGATTCGGTTTAAGTATACGAACTGAAGATATTGCAAAGTTTGGACAATTGTATTTACAAAGAGGCAAGTGGAACGGACTGAATATCCTGTCAGCAGAATGGATTGAACAAGCGACACAGATGCATATTGTTAATGGAGACGATGAATGTAGTGATTGGGCTCAAGGTTATGGGTTTCAATTTTGGCGTTGTCGCTATGGAGCTTACAGGGGCGATGGTGCATTTGGACAATTTTGCGTCATATTACCAGAGCAAGATGCAGTGATCGTAACAACAGCAGGTGAAATGGATATGCAAGCTGTTTTAGATCTTGTATGGCAATTTTTGTTGCCTGGCATGAGTACAGGAGCTTCTTTAGATCTTGAAGAAAGTTGTTCTCAATATGAGGAACTAGAAATCGAATCATTTCTAGGTAAGCATGTTTCTGCTAATGGTGAATCTATATCGAGTAAATTGTATTTGGTAGAGGAAAATTTGTTAGGGATTCGAGCAATTTCATTTAAATTTACCTCAGATGAATGCGTTTTTACGCTACGGGATGAGCAAAGAGTACAAACCATCACCTCTGGTATGGGGAAATGGTGTGAAGGTGAACTTATTATTTCAGGTAAATTAGTTAAGATCTCTGCAAAAGGTTCTTGGATGAACAACAGCAAGTTCATTATGACCCTATGCATGGTAGAATTGCCATTTACTGACACTTTAACCTGCCACTTTGTTGGAGATAGTGTTCAAGTGACTATTTCACGCAATGTCTGGGTTACCCCTTTTTCGAATGCTGCACTTTTACCCACTCTTACAGGAAGCGCAACTGATGATCGCGATATGTGGCTAGGCCGCAGCGGTCGCGGTAATTGAGACATCTCGATCTAATAAAGGGGATGAATGTAGTGGCGAAATAATACCAAAGGGACGAATACCCAAGCAATTTGCCAAGGCCAATTCGGTTCATCAAATACTGTGATGACTGGAATTTCCCATGATACTAGTCTTGGTTATGGCCATGTACTTTCGTTTACAGTAGGGGGATTAGCAAATGGGATTAAGCAATGGAGATCAAAAGTTGTTAATCATCAATGCGGACGATTTCGGAATGTGTTGCAGTACGAATCAAGCAATTGGAACCTTATTCGAAGAAAAAGCCATCACTTCTTCTTCGCTTATGATGACATGTCCTTGGATGACTCAAGCTGCAAACTTGGCTAGTACACGTTGTTATGACGTAGGAGTTCATTTGACGTTTACGAGTGAATGGAAGAATTACAAGTGGGGGCCGATTTCATCATTTGCACATCCTGTACCTTTTGTCGATGAGTTTGGACATTTTCCCGAGGACGTAGCCCCGGTCGGATTGGCGATAGCGGATGACATTAAACAGGAATGCATTGCACAAATAGAATGTGCGTTGCAGATGGGGGTTGATGTCACACACTTGGATAATCACATGTTGAGTCTTCAAATCGGTTCTGCAGAGCCCTTCATGAATACTGTAATTGAACTTTGTGCGAATTATGGATTACCGCTTAGGATGCCGAGGCAAACGAGTGCGCCGATTCCACACAATGAGAAATTGATTCGTTTAGCGGACAACAAGGGTGTCAAATTACCTGACTATGTGGTAGTCCTACCGTTTCATTTGCCAAGCAAGACACAAAGATACAGTTTTGTCATTGAACATGTTTCAGAGTGCCTACGCAATCTTAAGCCTGGAGTCACGGAGATCGTTTTTCATCCATCCGTCGCTACTAATGAGCTGATGGCCATCACCGACACGTGGGAAATAAGGCATTTCGAGTATATGGTATTTCGTGAACCACTCATTCAATCCATCATCCACGAACAAAATATCCAACTCATTGGTTGGAAAGAATTGCGTAGTCTGCAACGGGGTGAATAAAAAAATCAAGAGAGTCCCATGTTCCCAAACCTTATCAATAGGTATCCGTATGGAACAAGACCTAGTGCGGCAAAGAAGTAGCCAAACTAAAAGTTGGGAATGCGATAAGGAATAAGGCTATTTCTTTGTCTACCCTACCGTATTGACTAACGTCCAACTCGATATGGCGATCAAGCAGGAAGAAACATTTGGGCCGGTCGCTCCAATCATTACTTTTAAGACCCTGGAGGAACTATAATAAAAGGTATCGAACCATATTTGGAAACAAAATATTTATCGATTGGAAACTTATAAAAATCAATTTGATCCTTACAATCAAGTGGGTGATTCATTATTGATTTCTGTGGGGAGAGGCACTCCGGTAGGGAGTGCCTCTCTTCGTATTTAGATCAGTTGCGCATTGCGTTTACGCATCGATTCGCTTATGCAATGCTCGAAGCTAAGAATTGTTTCCTTTTGGGAGAGATCGGAAATATTAGTCCTCCTATACCTAAATGTCAAATCGACCTCCGGATAAGACATATGGTAATCGGAGATAATATATGGAAGCCGAGTGACTGCTGTGGTTTCAAACGATCCGATCCGAAGTGTCCCTCTAGGGATCGAGTTATCTGCGACGGCACGTTCCTTGCGTAAGAAAGATAATTTTCTCAGCATAGGATTTTAATGCCTCATCGGAGGTTGTTAGCCGAACCCCTTGCCGCCCACGGCGGAATAACTCAGTTTTCAATTCACTTTCGAGCTGCTGGATACGGATACATATACTCGACTGAACGTATTCCATTTTCTCAGCTGCCCTTGAAATACTCGCCCTCGTTTGCAACAGCCAGAAAAATCTGCAAGTCCCGGATGTTCACTGCCGTTCCTTCGTTTAGGTATTGAAGATTTTAATGTTTATTATCGATTATATTCATTTTACGTGATATCTAAGGGGAGGTACAATGAATTTAGAAAGGGGCTTGTCTCATGGAGAATGCAGGAACTAAACATACGAAAATTTTTGAATCCACCAAGATCATGATAGGTGGATTTGTTATGCTCATCATTGCAATGGGAATCGGACGTTTTTCATACACTTCCATACTTCCATTGATGCAATCACAAGCTCATCTTTCCGTCACGGAATCTGGGTATTTGGCTGGTAGCAATAACTTGGGTTACCTTATCGCTGCCTTTGGCGCAGGCTTTATTGCTTGGGGAACCCGTAGAGCTTACCATCTTAAGATTCAATTGGTACTTTGCATCATTTCAACGGGGCTTATGGGAATTGCTTCATCTTTTATTTGGTGGATGATTTTGCGCTTCTTAACTGGAATTAGCAGTGGCCTTATTTTCGTCTTGTCATCAAGTTTAGTATTGGATGCTCTGCTTTCAGACAAACGCGAAAAGTGGGTAGGTATTTTTTATGGCGGGGTTGGTACCGGTATTGCTTTAACTGGTTTACTTACACCCATTCTGAGCCATTTCTCATGGAGGGGAACTTGGATTGGTCTTTTGGTTATCGGCATCGTCTTATTAGTTCCAGTTTGGACTTTTATCCGAGATGATAAAACGAAGCCGATAGCTCCAAATACTGATTCCCCGACTTCATCAGCCGAAAATGAATCTATCTTTGGTTGGCTACTTGTTACTTATGGACTTGAGGGGCTTGGTTATATTGTTAGTGCGACGTTTCTAGTAGCAATGGTCAAACAAATGCCCCATATGTCAAGTTTTGCTGACTATAGTTGGATTATCGTTGGAATAGCGGCAGTACCATCGACAGTTCTCTGGTCTTGGTGGACGAGTAAAGCAGGTTACATCAAACCATTGATTACTGCGTTTATCCTGCAAGCTTTCGGGGTCATAATGCCTGTATGGCTGCCCAATATAATCGGTGTAACACTAGGGTCTATCCTTTTCGGCGGGACGTTTATGGGGATTTCCATGCTCGCAATCGCTGCAGCTCGTATGGCGAGACCATCCAGTGGCAATAGAGCAATTGCACTGATGACTGGCATTTATGGAATCGGGCAAATACTAGGTCCGATCGGAGCCGGGATCGTTTTGGAAGTGGCGCATAGTTACAGTCTGTCGCTCATTCTTGCTACTTTGGTGCTCGTTATGGCTGTTACGTTATTGATAACCGGTGCAGTCAATTCAAATAAAAGAGGATTGTTAAGAAATTATTAATAAATTTCGTATTCGTCCAAAGCACAGTAACAGGAGGCGTTCAACGGTGTTCAAAACTGAGTTAACACGCACGCTAAAAATTCGATACCCAATTTTCCAAGCGCCGATGGCAGGTGGTCCCACGACTCCCGAGTTAGTAGCAGCAGTTTCAAATGCCGGAGGCCTAGGCAATCTGGGAGCCGGATACTTAACGCCGGAACAACTTCGCGGCGCGATTCAAAAGATCAGAGAATTAACAGACCAGCCTTTCGGGGTAAACTTGTTTGTACCTGAGCAATCAGAAGAATCGGAAGAAGCAGTTGTTCAAATGACAGATTATCTCAATAACTACCGGGTCAGGCTTGGTATTGCTCAAAATCCGTCAATTCCGAAGTCTTCGGAATCGTTTGAAGAGCAAGTGCAAGTGTTGCTTGAAGAGAAGATCCCGGTATTTAGTTTCACTTTTGGTATACCGCCACATGACTTGATCCAAGCTATGAAGCAGCGTGGAACAGTCGTAATAGGCACTGCAACAACAGTTGAAGAGTCTAATCATTTGGAAGTGGCCGGCGTAGATGCAATTGTGGCCCAGGGATGTGAAGCAGGTGGTCATCGAGGCACATTCTTGAAAGATGTTTCCGAATCGCTGATTGGCACCATGGCTCTTGTTCCGCAGATTGTAGACCATGTGTCGATTCCGGTCATCGCGTCGGGGGGCATCATGGATGGAAGGGGACTTGTAGCAAGCCTTGCATTAGGGGCCGGAGCTGTACAGATGGGCACTGCGTTTCTGGCGTGTCCGGAGAGCGGCGCCAATGAAACGTACAAACAGAAGATCCTCTCAGCCAATGAGGACTCCACTGAAATTACACGCGCATACTCGGGCAAAGCGGCAAGAGGTATTCGAACGACATTTATGAACGACATGCATCAGTATCCCGGAACAATCCCTGCCTACCCAATACAAAACGCTATGACGCGAGACATTAGACAGGCAGCTGCAAAAGCGAATGACCCTGAATATATGTCACTCTGGGCGGGGCAGGGTCTTAGGTTAGCCAGCGACCAATCTGCAGCTGCAATCGTCAAACAAACCATCGAGCAAGCAGATGAACTTGTTAAAAAAGTTTCCTCTATTCGGGGGAACGATTCTGATTCGAGCACTAGAATTTGTAAGTGGGAGGGATTAAATTGACGACATATCATTATTCAGAGGTAGAGGGATTAAGTGTTTTTTACCGCGAGGCTGGGGATCCCAATAAACCGGTAATTATATTACTCCATGGTTTTCCCTCCTCAAGTCACATGTTCCGAGATCTAATACCTGTTTTGGCAAAAGACTATCACGTGATTGCTCCTGATTATCCAGGATTCGGGCAAACAACATCACCTGATAGAAGTACATTTATCTATACATTTGACCATCTTACTGAAATAATTGAAGCTTTTGTTGACCGATTGGGACTTACTAAGTATGCACTGTATGTCTTTGATTATGGGGCGCCTATTGGCTTTCGTTTAGCAATGAACCATCCAGATCGTGTGACAGCGATAATTAGCCAAAATGGAAATATATATAACGAGGGTTTGGGTAAGAAATGGGCTGTCCGAGCAGAATATTGGCGTAATCCAACACAAGAAAAAAGAGAAAGTTATCGGACAGCATTTGAACCTGTCACGATTAAAAATCAATATCTTGATGGAACACAAGTTAATAAAGTTTCTCCGGATGGTTATTCTTTAGATATTGCATATATGTCTCGACCTGGAAATGATGAAAAACAATTAGATTTAATTTTTGATTACCAAAATAATGTAAAGATGTACCCAATCTTTCAACAGTATCTTCGCGAATATCAACCACCATTTATGGCAACTTGGGGTAAAAATGATGTTTCATTTATTCCAGAGGGAGCTAACGCTTTTAAAAAAGATTTACCTAATGCCGAGATTCATTTATTAGATACTGGTCATTTTGCATTGGAAACACATGCAAATGAAATAGGTGAATTAATTTTAGATTTCTTAAAGAGAAATGAGTTATAACACCAAACGCCAGAAAGTTATATTTCAATATTGAAGGAGAAAAAAATATATGCCTTTACTTCGTTTTGACCTTATAGAAGGTCGAGATAAAGCAAGTCTGAAAAAACTTTTAGAAGTTGTTCATACTGTTGTCGTAGAAGTTTTCGACGTTCCTCAGCGTGACCGTTATCAAATTGTTCATGAACACCCAGCAGAATATATGATTATTGAAGATACAGGGTTAGGACTTAACCGCACCAATAATTTAGTTGTTTTATCCATTGTAAGCAAAGCCCGACCAAAAGAGAAGAAGCAAGAATTCTATTCCTTACTGTCCGAACGGCTGGAAGCTGAGTGTGGCATCGCACCAAGCGATTTAATGGTGTCTATCGTCGAAAATACGGATTCTGACTGGAGTTTTGGACTAGGTGAGGCACAGTTTTTAACCGGAAAGTTATGAGGCGAAGATGGTATGCATAAATAACAGCCATTAGCGGCGATAGACATGAAAGAAAATTGGATGCGGCTGATGAGAGAACCTTACAAGATCATATGAACACGCTCCAAGCGTATGAACCGAAAGGGAGAGGTTTACCTTGAAAAATCGTCCCATATCAAATGTCCTATTCGATTGCGTTATTAAATATACGGCGTCGGCTCGATCACTTGAATCGCTGGATTCTGTTCTGTTCCAACACTCATCGGTTCATCCGTGTCAGCAAGCATCACTCTCTTCTTGGTGCCGTTAATGACAATAACCTGTGTTAGACCGGCATAGCCCCCGCCGGGGGAGAAACCTGGGAAGAAGCAAGTGTTGAACCGCGCGAGAATATGGAATGGCAGCGATTCGTCCTAAACTGGTGTCCAAGATCTGTGGGAGAATATTGTGTGATGACACGCTCGATTGATGAAAGAGGAAACGAGCAGCCCTTAATGCAAAAGAGTAATCAAGACTCGCGTGTAAAGATATTCGTAGAACAACCCAGAGGTGTTAAAAGAAAAAGCTGAAGTTGTGCTAACGGAGAAAGCGTTAAAATAATGCCGTTGAACTAGAGCTAAACAACTCCAAACTAAGGCTGCCGCGAAAAATGAACGGCAGCCTTATTCAGTTCATGTTAAAATTATTTCGTACATAGTTTGTTAGGAGGTAAATGATTAATGGACAAGTTAGATTTGCTATTTCGTCATAGAATAGGTATCTTAAAAAACGAAATAATAACTTTTGAAAACTTAGACATTGTTCTTGAAAAGACTGCAAGAGAAATCCCATTTGAAAATTTATGTGTAATTGAAAATAGAACCACTGACATTACAAAAGAGAATCTAATCGACAAAATAATCAAAAGAAATGAGGGAGGGCTTTGTTATGAGCTAAATTCTATTTTATATTTATTTTTAATTGAAAATTTCTTTAATACAACCCTGGTTAGAGGTGTTACTTATGACCATATTGGACAACGATGGAGCGCGACAGGAAGAACACATGTACTCAATATCATAACTCACGATGGACAACAATTTTTGGTCGACACCGGATTTGGAGGGAACTTACCGTTAAAGCCAGTTCCATTAAATGGGGACATTGTTATATCCAATAATGGTAAATTTAAAGTAGAAAAAGCGGACAGTGAGTACGGTGATTACTTTTTGTATATGAGGTTGAAACATAAACATGATTGTTGGAAACTAGGGTATGTGTTTGATTCCACAGTTGCAGTTAAGGATTTTTCGGAACTGAATGAGGTACAGAGGATAATAGCGGAGCATCCAGAATCTCGTTTTAATAAGAGACCATTAATCACTAGGCAAAATCAACGAGGAAACATAATTCTAACAGATACCTCGTTCACCGAATGGATTGATGGAAAAGAAGATAAAAAAGAAATTGACAAAAACTTATTCAAAGAGATACTCATGGATAAGTTTTGCATAAACTCTTATTGAAGGTTCTGAACTCCCATGAAAATTAAATCGGGAGTCTAAATAAGACGCCGTTTAATCAATTTTTTGAAGCGTCTGTAAATGGAATGGAGCTAGGAATTAGCTGCAAGTGTTATAGAGTTGTCCGGTGACACAAACATTAGTGCTTTTAGATCCCCGCCAATCGGGGATTTTTTATTTCAAAGCACCTATGTTTGTGTCGCAAGGTCACGACACAAACATAGGTGCTTAATCGTTTTGCGGAACAAACACATGGCCATTAAGCTAAACCATTCCTGCTAATGCTAAGAAATGGCCTTTGTCAAAAAAGGAACGCCTCGGTATGATGGGTTTTCCAAGGGTTTAATACCCAACACCATCAAGTGTCTTTGAAGCAGGTTGCTTGCTGCTATATTCTAGAAGGGGAATGACGGTCGGTTGGTGGAAATTGATACCTTTCGCTAAATCGTTTAACCTGCTAGGAAATACACTCATATGAAAATTGCACGCATGAAGTTCAAACAAAGAGCGAATATACTACCGACCCGGTACCCTTTCCAGAGAGGTAAAACTGTTCATGACAACTGATAGCAGTGCATCGGAGACGATAATATCCACATTCGTACGATGTTCCGGATCTCGCTCCAGAAAATTAATTAAATCTAATAACCCTTGCCGGGCATACCGTTGCGAAACAATATAACACTGTATTTGAGGTGTATAAAACAACCTTGGCATTACTCTGCTGGTCTTATCGCAAATCTCCCCGAACTATATTCCTTGAAATCAAACGTGTATACGGCTGCGCCCCCTGAACCGCCTTTTTTCGTTGAAACACCTTCTGAATATTTATTGGACTATAGAGGGTGCCTCAACGATGAGGAAATTAGATCATTAATGTACAAGGACCATAGAATACCGTTGCTAGCGTATACGATTATCGGAACAGGGGCTAATGTCAGGCAGCCATTTTTTCCGCAGCCTGATTCAAGATCTCCGGACTCATATGGATAGGAGGACTATTTATAATAATTCTAAAAAGAGATTGACTTTAAAATATTTTTATTTATAATAATTATTATCTGATATAAATTATCAATGGACATGCTAGACTTGGGTCCTGAGAATGATCCTGATCAAAAGGAGTGGCTATCACATGTATGATGTCATAATTGTTGGCGCGGGGCCTGCAGGGGCTTCGGCTGCGATCTATACGGCAAGAGGAAATTTAAAGACATTGGTCATTGATAAGGCTCCTAATACGGGCGCGCTGGCGATTACGCACAAAATTGCAAACTATCCTGGCGTCATCGGCGAGCTTTCCGGCAAACAACTGCTGGATACAATGCGCGAACAGGCGAAGGGATTTGGCGCCGAGTTCGTTCAAACGACGATCACCGCGGTTGATGTGGAAGGCGATACGAAGTATGTGTTTACGGCTGATGGAATTTACGAAGGTAAGACCATCATTATCGCCACAGGCTCTAAAGGTCGCAACCGAATGCTTCCGGGTGAAGAGAATCTGTTGGGGCGCGGAGTGAGTACTTGTGCAACGTGTGATGGTGCCTTTTTCGAAGGGAAAACGGTGGCGGTCATTGGCGACTCGGAGGAGGCGTTGGAGGAAGCCCAAGCGCTCACCAAGTTTACGGAGAAAATTTACTTCGTTGTACCGCGGCCGGAGTTGCAGGGTGTTCACCATGTGCCGGAGCTGCCGAATACCGAGCTTCTTTATAAAACAAAAGCGCTTGAAGTGGTTGGCGAACAGCATGTACAGGGGCTGAAAATCCGCACGGCTTCGGGCAGTGAAGATGTTTTGCCGGTCGACGGCGTGTTTATTTTCTTATCCGGCAGCAAGCCCGGAACGGATTT
This sequence comes from Paenibacillus sp. GCM10027628, assembly GCF_042676385.1. NCBI lineage: Bacteria > Bacillati > Bacillota > Bacilli > Caryophanales > Paenibacillaceae > Paenibacillus > Paenibacillus sp. GCM10027628. Next base: position 193,203 of record NZ_JBHTHA010000001.1, on the reverse strand, counting down.
CCTTCAGGATCAGGTCCCGCTTGACGAGGAAGGGTTTATGATTCTCGACAGCTCCATGCAATCTGCAGTTCCGGGGGTGTTTGGCGCAGGCGAAGTCAGACGAACGCCGGTCAAGCAAGCTGTCGTAGCTGCAGCTGACGGCGCGATTGCCGCGATGGCGGTTGACAAATTTATAAATAAGCGGGCGCAATTGATCCCGCAGTACAAATAATTCATATAGGAGATGATTTCAATGTCTAATGTAATCGTATATTCCAGCACAAACTGTCCTTATTGCCAACAATTGAAAAAATATTTAACCGAGCAAAATGTCGCTTACGAAGAAAGAAATATTGACCTAAACGATCAGTTCGGTCAAGAGCTACACGATATGGGGCTCATGTCTTTGCCGGTGACCGTTATCGGCGAGCACAAAATTTTAGGACTCAACGTAACCAAATTGAAAAAAGCGTTAGCCGAAATCGCCAGCTAATATCAGCATACAGAAATAGATTGGATAAAAGAGAGGAGAAACATACGATGACACAAGCAACTTTACAAACATCCTATCCGTTTGCCAAAATTGGACAACCCGCCCCTTCTTTTTCACTGCTTTCAACGAAAAATATGGAAACTTTGGAGGAGAAAATTTCACTGGAGGATTACAGAGGCAAGTGGCTTGTATTTTTCTTCTGGCCTTTTGATTTTACCTTTGTATGTCCGACTGAAATAACGGCATTCAGCGATAACTATGAGCAGTTCTTGGAACTGGATACAGAGATTGTGGGCGCATCGGTGGACAGTGTCTACACGCATAGAGCTTGGACGCAAACGCCGCGCGAGCAAAATGGGATCGGTCCCGTCAAGTTCCCGTTGGTGAGCGACTTTTCTAAAGAAACAGCCCACGCCTATGGCGTGTTGGATGAAGAATCCGGAGCAGCGCACCGTGGATTGTTTATTATCGATCCTGACGGCGTCTTGCGTTATCAAGTCGTCACGGATATGAACGTTGGACGCTCCGTCGATGAAACGCTTCGCGTTCTTCAAGCGCTGCAGGCCGGCGGATTGTGCCCGGCGAATTGGAAACCCGGTGACAAAACACTGTAAGCCGGATCGATGTAAAAAGCCTTAACCGACTCTCACTCGGTTAAGGCTTTTGTGTTTTTAAGCGCCGTTTGCAGTATAATAAAAGCGACTATGATAATGATGAACAGAGAGGTAAGAAACGGCATGCTGCAATCCATATCGGACAAGCTATTTATGGGGTCTTTAATTTTACTCATGATATCCGTGGTCATAAGCGGAATTGGTTTTCAATTTATAAATTGGCGTACGCAGATTTCTGATGAAGCGGATGGGGAAACGCAAGGAAACAGCTCGAGAAAGAGAGCTGTCATGGAACGTCAGGACAAGAGCTTGCAACGGGTATATCGCTCTTACTTATTTTGGATTGCGGTGGCTGGCATTTTGATCTCGATTGGTCTTTCTTATTTGTGAAAAGGAGCTTGGTATTCGCTTTAAGCGAGGTCACCAGGCTCCTTCATTTTAAATCCGAATCGCGTGCGATCAGACAATCTCTTCGATGCAAGTATGACAGACAAGCTTTCCTTTGAAATAGGTCATATTGTCAAAATTACCGCAAAATACGCAGGCCGGATTGTACTTTTTTAGCGTAATGCGCTCCGGATCCACATAAACCTCAATCGCGTCCCCGATTTCAATTCGCAGTGTGCGCCGCAGTTCAATAGGGAGTACGATTCGACCTAATTCGTCTACTTTTCTTACGATTCCCGTCGATTTCATCCGTTCAACCTCCTTATTCGTTTCATATCGTCGAACATAAATGGATTCATTACTTATATTCCACATATGAACTCCAATTCCTTTTATTTACTTTGAACATCCTCGATAAAAAGAAGCTATAATAGACAAGGGAATCCGCACAGGGTCATAGGGGAGGTTCATTTATGTATGCGATTCGTCAATGGTTTCTTTTTGCTTATTTAGAGGCGCTTTCGTGCTTGTTTCCAGCCCTCATTTTTCTCACATTAGCCGTACTTAAATTTGTTCATGTGCCCTACATACCTAGGTATGACCTGATCTTACTGATTTGCATCGTCATTCAGGCATTGATGCTATGGACCAAACTGGAGACATGGGATGAGTTGAAAGTGATCTGCATGTTCCATCTCATTGGTTTGGGCCTAGAGTTGTTCAAGGTGCATATGGGGTCGTGGCAATATCCGCAGGAGGCTTGGACCAAAATTGGAGGCGTGCCGTTATACAGCGGATTTATGTATGCAAGTGTAGCGAGTTACTTATGCCAGGCGTGGCGACGGCTGCAGATCCATCTGGATGGCTGGCCGCGATCGATATGGACCATTCCCCTTGGGATCGCAATCTACCTGAACTTTATGACGCATCACTATATCTATGATTTTAGATGGGTGTTAACTGTTCTGCTCTTTATTTTGTACTTCCGTACTTGGGTCTCCTTTAAAGTTGGAACGGAGCGGTACCGTATGCCGCTGGTAGTCTCTTTCGGGTTGATCGGTTTCTTCATCTGGATTGCCGAAAATATCGCGACGCTGCTTGGCGCATGGCAATATCCGAATCAGGAAGCGGGATGGAGCCTGGTCTCCTTCGGTAAAATCAGTTCCTGGTCATTGCTAGTGATTGTTAGCTTTATGATTGTCGGGCAGCTCAAACGTGTAAAGGAAGCTCAGGCACAGCATACGGATTTCAGTGTAAAAGGGTGAAAAAAAGGAAAGCCAGTCTGCTTATGGTAAAAGCGGGCCTGGCTTTCTTCGTATTGTCTAGTCGATCAAACGAACGTCAACGATCACCTCAAGCTCCTGCTGGCCGGTCCCCCGATAAACGCCCTTGACGGGCACGATATCGTTATAATCCCGGCCGTGTCCCAACTTGACGTAACGCCAGTTGACTTCGCAATTGTTCGTCGGATCATATCCGAACCAACCGGTCCCGGGGATGAGACACTCTACCCAAGCGTGTGACGCCTGGGTGAAATCGGCGCTTCCGCCTTGCAAATCGCCTACGAAGTGATAGCCGCTTACATATCGGGCGGGGATGCCTTTGTCGCGACAGACCGCGATCATGAAGTGGGAGTAGTCCTGGCAGACACCACGCTTAATCTGGAGCATTTCACCAACCGTGGTTTGAACGGAGGTGGCCATAGGGTCGTAGGTGAAGTCCCGATGGATAGTCTTGCAGATATGACTTAATAGCTCATATAGGCTCAGATCATCATCGGGAATCGCATCCGAGTACGCCTTGAGCTCGGGGGTTAGCTCCGTATAGCCGGTAGGCAGGAGGTACTCGGCGTATTGATTCTGGAAGGCATCGCTGAGCCTTACAGACTTCTCCGCATATGGAGGAGATTCGGAGGAAGGGATGTTATCGTTGTCGTGAGTTACGACGGTGGAAACCATTTTAATCGTAAGTTCACGATGCGTTTTGTTGACCGTAAACGCGTGAACGCGATTGTGAAAAAAATCCTCATACGTAAACAGCGAGGAAACGGGCTCGGTCACGATTGTATGATGATAGCAGGATTGACGGTTGTTGGTGGAGGGCGTCAATCGTATTTCATTGACACTGTCCTGCACCGATTCCGCGTAGGCGTAGCGTGTGATATGTGTGATCTCGAGCTTCATGCGCTAACCTCCTCCCGCGAGGGAAAAAAGATTTTGGACATCCGCACGCCCAACTGGCTGCAAGATTCTAGTAGCGCATGCAAGGTCAATTCGAGCTTGCCGGATAAAATATCGTCCTCATCCATACAGGCGAGAGTTGCTTTTACTTTACCTGCAAGCTTGGCAAGCTTCTGCAAGGCGGCGTTCAAATCCGGTTCGTCCTCCTCGATCGAACAGAGTGAGCTTTCGAGCGTGCTAAATGAGTAACTGACCGAACGTGGGAACGATTCGCTTAGCATGAGGAATCGGACGATATGGCCTAGGCTTACCGTATCCGCATACTGACGGCGGTAAGTTTCATAACCGCTCACTGACTTGAGCACAGCGAGCATGAGCGGATACGAGCAGAGCTCCTCTCGGGCGTAATCGTTGCAAAGCGATTGGAGCAAGCGCAACAGATTTTCGGCACGCTCCAGGTATCGGCCGGCTTCGATGAAGTACCATTCGTTTTCCCTGGGCATTACAGAGGTGGCTGAGCCTTGAAACATGGACAAGGAGTCACGTATATACCGATAGAAAAGATGAGGCGAGTCCGCTGTAATATCGCGGACTTCTTTTTCTTTGAGCCACAAATACAAGCTGTTGAGAATATCCCACAGTTCTCCTGGCATTTTCTCCCGGATATTGCGGAGATTGGCTCTAACATGATTCGTGCAGGCTAGCAGTGAATTGGCATTATTTTTGTCGAGTGTAATGTACTGCAGAACGTTCTGCTCGGTGAAACTGCCATATTGCTCTGTGAACACGGTGCGATCACCGATCGTATCGATTAGCCGGCTCCAGGACTGTCCGCCACCGATCTCCTTTTCTTCGCGGATGTGGTAATACACATCGATCAATCGCGCGTGGTTTTCCGTGCGTTCCGCATACCGTCCGATCCAGAATAAAGCTTCAGCCGTACGCCCCATCATGACCATATTCCGTGGCCTCCTCCATCTCCATCTACGTTTCTATTCTTCTTAGCTAATAACCCAAGTATCTTTGCAGCCTCCGCCTTGCGAGGAGTTCACGACCAGCGACCCTTCTTTGAGCGCAACGCGTGTTAGCCCGCCGGGGATCACTTGTGTGCTCTCGCCTTTGATGACAAAAGCACGAAGGTCGATATGGCGAGGCGCCATTTGTCCGTCCAGCATGACGGGAGCCCGTGAGAGCTGTATGGTAGGCTGAGCGATATAGCGATCCGGTTCGGCAATGATTTTCTGAGCGAAATCTGCGATTTCATGCTCGGACGCGGAAGGGCCGATCAGCATGCCGTAACCTCCGGAAAGCGAGGTTTCTTTGACGACCATTTCATGGAGCCGTCCAAGGACGTACTCCCTCTCTTCAGGCCTGGAAAGCACATAGGTAGGGACGTTGTTCAAAATAGGTTCTTCGTTGCAATAGTAGCGAATCATCTCAGGCACATAAGCATAAATGGCTTTATCGTCGGCTACACCTGTTCCAGGCGCATTGACGATATTAACATTCCCGGCACGGTAGGCGTTCATAATGCCGGCTACGCCTAACATCGAGGTTGGATTAAAAGCCAGCGGGTCGAGGAAATCATCGTCGATTCTCCGATAGATGACGTCAATCTGGCGGAGGCCGTTGATGCCGCGAATGTAGACCTTATGGTCGATTACAACAAGATCATGTCCTTCCACCAGTTCTATGCCCATTTGCTGTGCAAGGAACGTATGTTCGAAGTAGGCGGAATTGAAACAGCCTGGCGTCAATAAACCGATGACAGGGTCGGGTTTGCCGGATGGGCTCAACCTGCGTAATGCGGACAAAAATAGGTTTAAACTTTGCTCAATATCTTGGATGGTGTGACTGAAGACGAGTTCAGGGAATAAATGCGTCATGATGGAACGGCTTTTGTACAAGTAGGAAAAGCCTGAGGGCGAGCGAAGATTATCTTCCAGTACGAAATACTCACCCTGCTCATCGCGGATTAAATCGATGCCTGATACTGTGACATAGACATCATTGGGTACAGATAATCGCATCATCTCGGGTCGGAAATATCGGTTCGACAGCACCATTTTTCGAGGGATAATGCCCTCTTTCAAAATGTCCTGATTGTGATAAATATCTTTGATAAATAAATTAAGCGCCTTGACACGCTGCTGAAGTCCGCGTTCGAGCTTCAGCCATTCTTCCTGCGGGATGATGCGGGGGATGGGGTCGAAAGGGATGGTTCGTTCTAAAGCTTCTGCTTGATCGGGGCTGTACAAGGTGAATGTAATGCCTTCTTCCATCATCCGTTTCATGGTGGCGGACTGGCGTTTGCTTAAGTTCCCTGCTTTCATCGCCATAAACTGGCGGTACGCATTCTGGTAATGCGTTCTGACTGCGTAGGGGCTCATGAACATCTCGTCAAAAAAAGGGCCGGGTTCATAAGGGGTGGAGACCAGTTTAACAGGTTTGGACATCGCGGCTCCCTGGTTTCATCAGTTTGCATTCGGAAGCGGCGGTTGATCGTGGGCCCGAAGCAGAAACCAGGCCTCCTTTCCGATCTGAGTTCATTTGATGTTAATAAATATAACAAGAAGTTCTTGGTATTTCTTTCATTGTAGAGATTTCAGAAAATTATGTCAATATATCTCACCTAAATATTAACCGCAAGAAATGAACAAATTGTTGAATGTTACAAATATATTTTTTGTGAATCTTCCTTGCTTTGCTTCGAAAAGCACTTTAAAATGTCGAATAAGACCATGTTATATAAAATAACGTTTGATGTGATTAAAAAGGGGGTTGGGGTATGTTCGATTGGCTTGGGTTACGAAAAGGTTTTCCTCTGTGGTGGTCCTATTGGTTGAATCGGCACCGCAAGGAAGATGTGGAGCATATTTTTGAAGGGATTGCTCAAACACGAATGCACATTTTACAAAGTTGGGTTGAGGCTTATTGGTCATATCTGGACCGTTTGCACGAGCAAGTTATGGAATTACAGGATCAACAGGGGCTGCTGCGTCAAGATGATGAGGCAGCCCAGCGTCTGCTCGCTGCTGCTCGAAGGCGCGGTCCGGACTTTTCAGAGATTTTCGTGCTGAATGAAAAAGACATTGTTGTATGCTCGACGCATGTCACGCACGTAGGGATTTCCTATTCGGGTCAAAGTATCCTCTATCAAGGTCTGCAGGAAGCCCGCAAAGGAAAGAAATGTTTATTCGGACCATTTTCGGACCCGCTCACTTTGCAAATTGGACCGAGTACTTCCCTTTTTCACGATGCGATGACGCTGCTTTATATCGTTCCCGTTATGGAAAGAGGCATCTGGAAAGGCGCTATTTGTGGCCGTGTGCCGAATGACGTATTGGGAGATTTAATACAACGCGAATCGGGACATGTGTACCCGGATTCAGGCGATAATTACCTATTTATGGCGAAGCCCGGATTGAATACGCATATCGCCCCGGGCACTGCGTTGTCCCGCAGTCGGTTTGAAGATTTGACGTTCACGCATGGAGATAATTTGAAAGATGGTGTGCGAACCGACTACGGAACCGTCAATGTGAAGGCGCATACGGAGCTTGAGCTGATCTTCACGGATCCGGCTACGGGGCAGTTACATCCGGGGGTCGCAGGCACAATTGCGAATGGAAGCAATCTGTTCGTCGAATTCCCGGGCTATTCCGATTACCGGCATATATCTGTTATCGGTAAGGGTGTGACGTTCCAACTGCCTCATTGCCCGGACGTGTGGGGGATGATGTGCGAAGGTGATCTCGAAGAGGTGTACCGGATTCGAACGATTGATTGGAAGCTGCTTCGGATGCAAATGTGGTTCGTGCTTGGCTTTATGCTGCTGTCAGCAGGTGGCTTTTTATTGCTCAGTCAGCGTGTATCTGAATGGGCAGGAGCAGGTATTCTTGCAGCTGCAACATTACTGTACGGTGGTATCGGCGCGCGTTTCCTGCAAAACAAGGGGGCGAAGCCGATTGCGCGGCAGCTGGCGCGAATTAACAAGTTCATCCGCATGAACGCTGAGGGGAGCGGGGACTTGACGCAGCGTTTGCGCGTGCAGGATTTTGCAGGTGATGAGACTCGAGAGTTAGCCAAATGGATTAATAACATGATCGATTCCCTAGAGGGCATCATGCTGCTCGTGAAGCAGGCCGCAGCCGATGTGCAGGGTAGTCAGGAAATTTTGAGCGAATCAACGGGATTAACCGAGGAATCGACGCAGCGGATGAGCAGTAAAATTCACGTCATGATCCGATCCTTGCTAGGTCAACTGCAGGATATCGATGTAGCGAAGGATGTCTCGCTAAATATGAGTGGTACGCTGCGCGAACTGGAGAACAAGGCCTCCGCGCAAATCGTGGTCGCTCAGGATGAAGTCGGCCGTATCGGCGATAAAATGAACGACATTTCGCAAAAGGTTGCGGATACGAACCGTACCATTCAAACGTTCTTACAGACGACGCAACAAATTCCAAAATTGCTGCAGGTGATCGAAGAGATTTCTGCGCAAACGAATCTCCTTTCGCTCAATGCTTCCATCGAGGCGGCGCGCGTAGGGGAACATGGTAAAGGCTTCGCCGTCGTCGCCGGCGAAATTCGCAAACTGGCCGACCTAACGAAGCAGTCGACCATGGAGATCAAGGAGACGATCGAGCACATCGAACGTCACGCTCACGATGCCTTCCAATCCATGCAGGAAGGCACGAAGGTTGTGCAGGAGGGGACGCAAATTGTCGCTGCGGCCTCCGAGATTTTGAGCAGCGCGAACGCGCATGACACCATGAAGGCGCAGGTGGTGGACGAGGTCGTCGCGCTGATGGAGCGCGTGGCGGCTGTCAGCATCGAGAACCGCCAAGTGTCGGCGGAGGTCGAGCGCACCGTACAAGAGCTGCTGCAAGATATGCATCATGTGCGGCACACCACTAATCATGTAGGCGCGATCACGCAGTCGCTGCTCCTGCTTGTGAATCAATTCCGGCTGAATGAAAGCCGAATTCGTTAAAACGCTAAGATGAGAGTTAAAAAAGCCCGCTTTCAGAACCGAGAAGGCCCTGACGTGGGCTTTTTTAACTTCCTTCGCATGTAGGCCTACCTGTAACGCATACAATGGTAATGTTGCGTGAATGAAGCTGAACATGAAGGAGGAAGTCGAATGGAATACCGTTTGAGCATTCAAACGAATAGGGAGTATGCTGCCCAGGGGATACCCTTCCCGGCGATTGTGGAGCGATGGAAGGAAGAGCATCGGCAGATGCGCAATCAGCTCTCAGAAATCCGAATGACTGCGGTATCCTTGTACTCCCTTGAGGATTGCTCAATAGGGATGTGCAGGCTCATTGAGCTGCAGGATCGTATACTTTCGTTAATCGAAGAGTTGGAACAGCATTCCGAGTGGGAAGAGCAGGAGCTTTTTCCTAAGCTGCATACTTTCCTCCATCCGACCACGGCGCTCTCCATTTCACGTTCGATTACGGTTTTAGAGCAAGATCACGATCTGGCCAAAAGAGTCGTCCAATCTTATGTAGATGGCGTGAACGGAATGAAAGTGCCGATAGATCTGGAATTTCTGCAGCTGATGACGTCCGAGCTCGTTACCGCCTGTCTTATCTTGCTTAAGCATATAACTCTGGAGGAAGAGTTGGTGTATCCGCTGGCAGATCAAATTGTAAATAATCTGGCATGATGAATGCTGTAACAACGTCGCAAAAAAATGAGGGATCTCTAAAGTCGTGAGACTAAAGAGATCCCTCATTTTTCATGTTAATATCCGGTATGGACTCAAGCTTCCAAACGGGCGAGCGTCGCTTCCTCGCACTCTTTCGAGCAGAAGCGGTTATGCTCCTCTTCGCATTCCTCGCAGCAAATATGTTGCAAGTGGCAGTAATCGTTTGCGCAGTTGATGTAGCGATCTTCCGGCTTGCCGCAGTGGTGGCAATGACCGACGATGACGTCTTCGTCGGTGCGGTTGATCGGTACGGAAATCCGCTCATCGAAAACGTAGCATTTGCCGTCGAACAGGCGGCCCTGTACTTCAGGATCTTTGCCGTACGTAACGATCCCGCCATCAAGCTGGTACACTTCTTTGAAACCTTCCTTCAGCAGGAACCCGGACAGCTTCTCACAACGAATACCGCCTGTGCAGTACGTAAGAATCGGCTTGTCTTTATATTCTTGCAGGTTATTGCGAATCCATTCCGGGAATTCTTTGGTCGATTCAACTTCAGGACGGATGGCGCCTCGGAAATGGCCGATGTCGAATTCGTAATTGTTGCGGCCGTCGAGCACAATGACATCTTCCTGCTGCAGCTTCTCGTAGAAATCTTTCGGCTTCAAATGAGTACCCGTCAAGTCGTTCGGGTTCACGTCCTCTTCCAGACGGAAGGTAACGAGCTCTTTTTTGGGACGGACAAAAATTTTCTGGAACGCGTGTTTCTCGCTCTCGTCTATTTTGAAAACCATGTCCTTGAAAAGCGGGACTTGGCGCATCATGTTCATGTAGGCTTCGGTCTGTTCGACCGTTCCGGACAGGGTACCGTTAATGCCTTCGGGTGCAATGAGAATGCGTCCTTTGACGCCGAGCTTTTTGCAGTAAGCCAAATGTTCTTTGGCGAGAGCCTCCGGATTATCGACCGTTACAAATTTATAATATAACAATATGCGGTATTCTGCTGTTGTCATAACGTTAACCACCTAATATAGGGACCTTTGAGTCGCAGCTCTAAGTCTCTTCCTTTCTCGATAAATTGCATGCTGGATAGTTGCATAAGCATATAGTGACATAAATCGGCACAACTTTCAATCAAACAGCCGCTTTTCAATTGTGTGAAAAACTTCCTGCAACGCGTCCGCAACAGTCTGCAAGATGAGATCAAGCTTACACGGGCTCAAACTTTCAGAAGATTCTTGCGCGCTAGCCAAAGCGTCTTCTAATTTTGTCGCTGCCTCGTAAACCCGGTTGGCTGACAGATTGCTTGAAGTCCCGCGTAAAGTGTGTAGGTAATGGATCGCTTCGGAATAATTTTCATGTTGGATCCATTTTTTTAACTGCTGGGTCGCATCTCCATATTGTTCGTAGAATTTGCGGAGCATTTGATCATATAGATAAGATTTGCCGCTGAAACGGACCAACGCTTGATCGATATCCAGTCCATGAACTTTTGTTTTGCATCCCTCTTGTAAATATCTGTCGACGACCTCGAACAAACGCTCCGGAGTAATCGGTTTAGATACGGTGTCATTCATACCAGCCATCATACAAGCTTTACGCTGCTCTGAAGTGGAATCGGCCGTTAGCGCTATGATCGGGATATGGCGCCATTCAGGCTTTTGGCGTATTTGTTTTGTAGTCTCTATGCCATCTAATTCCGGCATGTGAATATCCATAAAAATTAAATCATAAGATTCGTTCTGCAACCGATCTAAAGCTTCAAATCCGTTGTTCGCAACATCGACCTGGCAAGATTCGTTCTCCAGGAGCGACCTTGCGACCGTCTGATTAATTTCATTATCTTCAACGAGCAGTATTCGGTGCGTTTTTCCGATCGGCGTCCTCTTGCTTACCGTCGGCTTTGCCGCGTGGCTGGTAGCAGGGCTGGCAGCGGGGCGATTCGTCAGTTTTTTTAAAGTCTGATTTAGGACACAGCTTGAGATCGGCTTGACTAAAATGGCGTCAGGCGCCTTATCCCGCGGAAGCTGCTCCAAGGCATCCCGACCCGGCAAAGTCGTACATGCGATCGTCAGGATTTGTTTGCCGGTGCAAAGGCGCATCATATCCAGCCATATCTCTAAGCCGTACATGTCCGGAGCTTCCATATCGAGTAAAATAACATCGAATGGCTCCATTTCTGCTCGATCTCTAGCCTCTTTCCAGGCATATACGCCTGCCGCATGATCACACATGCTTTGCAGCTGTCCAACGAGTACCTGATTTAAGAGCGGATGATCCTCCACAACCAGCGCTCGGAGCGGGAGCTTCGTTACATGAGCAAGCGGTGCTCGCGATAGAGCGAAAGGGATGGAGATGCGAAATTCGCTGCCAAGGTTGGGGGCGCTCCATACCTCGATCGAACCGGCCATATTTTCAATCAGATTTTTGGCGATGACAAGTCCAAGACCCGTTCCTCCGTATTTGCGGCTCGTGGAACCATCAGCTTGAACGAAAGGCTGGAAAAGCTGCGACAGCTGATCTTCACTCATCCCGACGCCTGTATCGATAATGCTGATAGCGAGCCGGACTTCCTCATCGTTCAGTTGCTCAGTTTCCACATGAAGCGTTATCGTGCCTTGCTCCGTGAACTTAACCGCATTGCTCGTCAAATTCAGCAGCACTTGGTACATACGCAGCGGATCGCCAATCAAAGCAAGGGGAACATCTTCATTGATTTGGCATATAAAATCTATCGGCTTATGGCCAAGCAGCACGCTAAGCGTCTCGCAGACACGATTAATCGTTTCATCCAGCTCGAATGCGACATGCTCAATAGTCAGCTTGTTCGCGTCCAGCTTGGAGAAATCCAGAATATCATTGATGATCTTAGATAATGAAAGCGAAGAAGCCGTTATCTTACTCATATAATCCTTTTGCAGAGCCGTCATGCTCGTTCGCTCCATCAAGTACGATAACCCGATGATCCCATTGAGCGGCGTTCTAATCTCGTGACTCATTCGGGCCAGAAAAATGCCTTTGGCTAAATTCGCTTCATCGGCCTCCTGCTTGGCTTGAATGAGTTCCGCTTTCGACCGCACCTGATCGGTAATATCTCTCGCTATGGCTGAATAATAATAATCTCCGCCATCAACAGGAAAATGCGGGACTATCGTAAGTGAAGCGAAAATTCGTAGGTTGCCCTTGGTTGTGATCTCTGCTTCGAATTCCCAGAAACCTTGCTCGGTTGCGATAGCCAGCCCTTCATCCAGGTTGCTGTCGCTTAGAACATCCACAAAATTACTGAAGTGACTGAAATCTTTCTGTAGATCGATCAGCCCTACGGAACGTCTTGCCACTTGATTCATGTAGAAAATATTACCATCTTTATCGAAAGAGATAATCGCTTCATGCGCGCTCTCTACAATGGATAACAACCGCTCTTTGGTTTCCATGCTTTCTTTGATATCACTGATGTCGCGGGCAATAAATACATAGCCTTTCAGGCTGCCGTCGGGATGCGTAATGATGCTGGCATTGGCCTGCACATAAATACGGCTCCCGTCTTTATGATGCCACGTCCAGTCCGTATCCTCTTTAAGGTGGCGCTGGGTTCGGATCACGAGCACTGTGCAGTCAGCGGGTATATTCTCTTGAAGCTCCGCTGAGTATTGAGCGGCCCTTTGGTTCAGTTGCTCATGATCCAACCATAGCAGAGGCGTTGCTTTCTTATAGATCTCCGTATAGGTATAGCCCAACATTTCCTCCGCGCAACGGTTGAAGTGATTCACCGTAAATGAAGGATCCGTGACGATCATGGCATAGTTATTGTGGTGAATAAAAGCGTTAAACGGTTCAAAAAGCTCCCGTAAATTTTCAATCATTCCATTGACCGAGTACGCCAACGCACCGAGTTCATCTTTACTTTTGAAAGTAAGGGGCTTCATATAGAAGTCTCCATCGGCGACAGCTTCCGTGACCCTGAGAATCTCCTGAATACGTGCGATAATCATAGAGTTTGACGTCCAGTAAATGAGTCCTGAAAGGACCAATTCGGTCAATATCAGCAGCCCTATAGTTGACCACAACAAGGGACTCGTTGGCGCTTCGAAAGCAGCTATGGGCGTTGAAAAAGCAAGATACCAATCGGAATGCGGAATATGGGCATAAAATAGATGAACCCTTTGATCATCGTGAACATCGTCAACGATTCCATATTCTTTCGTGATGGCCAGATTAAATTTAGAAGCAAAATCCGGATATTTCTCTAGTATATTGGACATCAGAGCCTCAGAGGGATCGGTATTATAGAGCAAGAGACCCTCTTTATTTACGATAAAAATTTTGTTGAATTCAGAAGGCGGATGGAGATGTTGACGAAATGTTTGGTTCGCATCCAGGGACATATCGATAATACCCGTGATGACGTTTTTGTCATTAAAAACAGGGGTTGTGATGGAAATAATATACTTTTGAGTTATTTTTCCGAAATGCGGCTCGGATATAAACGTTTTGCCCAACATGGCCTCTTTAAATTGAGGCGTTTCTGACATATTGACCGTTTGACCTGATGTTAGCGTAAGTTTACCCGATAGATCTGCAATACCCATAGCGTAAAAACGCCCAGAGCCTGTTTTCATTTCTTCTCTCAGAAAATCGAGCTGCTCAGGCATTGTCCCCTTGGTCATCACGCTTACTCGACTAATCAGTTCTGCTTCAGCTATCCGGATGGACAAAAAGTCATACAAATTTTGGGCCGAGTTGATAACGGATGATATGGATTGGTCTTCCATTTGATGGATAAGTTTGCTTTTGGAAAGCATATAATTCGCCGCACCTACCAGCGAAAGCGAGAGTGAGGTAATGAGTACGAGCGTTGTTAGCAATTTAAAGCGCAGGGATGAAGTTTTGAGCATGAAGCAGCCTCCGGGTGTCATAAAAAATGTTAGAAAAACGCATAGCTACATAACCTTTGTATCGGTAAATTTCTAACGTATTTCCAATACAATTAATCCCAACAGTTGATCTGAGTATGCGACAGAGTTCGAACATTCATTCAAATTTGGGGGCATTAAAAGTAACACATTATTGGAAGCGTTTGCATATAATAGAACATCTCGTAATTGGGAGGTGGAATGGAGATGACCTTCAAAAATTTGTTATCCGCATGTTTAGGTGTCTGGTTCCTATTGACCCCATGGGTGTTTGGCTTTGCCGCTCAAAATGGTGCATTGCTTGCCTGTTGTATTCTTGGCGGTTTGCAGTTCGTCTGCTCGCTGCTTGCGCTTGGCAAGTCTGGCAAGAACGTATGGCAGAACTGGGTTTGCTTTTTCACAGGCGCTGTATTCATTGTGCTTCCGAATTTGTATCATTGGGACATGACGGAATTTTTCGTGTTTGTTGTACTGGGTTTTCTGACAATGCTGGTGAATTATTCGAATTTATATTCGGATCAAAGCTGATGGTATGTAGAACATCATACTTATATATCGAACCTAAGCGCTGAGCTTAGGTTTTTGTTTATCTAATGAATAATGGTGAGGACGTGTGGCTCACCTTTCTAAGCGAGTTTGACCCAATGTAGCGCTGATCGATGCGTTAATGATGTTATTCAGCGTTGCAGACGTAAATGTAAATGGAAACAAGTGAATAGCGATGTTTTTCATCGTTGCAGTTCGCCTTTATTCGCTGGCGCGTGGGAACTCCCCCGCACAACTTGATTTTCATCGTTACAGACGTAAGAGAAAAGGGAATCGAGCATATAAGCATGTTTTCCATCGTTACTTTGTAGTGGACAACAGATGCATATCTAACCGTTAGGGAAGTCCCTGACGGTTGTTCTTATGCTAATTTCTATTTTATATGACGTCATATAATAGTATCTACCTTCTATTATCGTTATTTATGACTATTTTATATGATTTAATCAATTATATATTGCGTATTTAATCGTCATAATATATATTTAATACATACTAATTATGAATTTTGGAGGATGGAGATGCGAGTAGGCATTAGCGGTACAGGTAGAATCGGCAGGCTTTGTTTGCGAAAAGCATTGACAGAACGGCACCTGGATTATCAGGTTACCGTCATTAACTCAACCAGCTCTATTCATGCATTAGCGCATTTATTAAAGTATGATTCCGTACACGGTATTTGGGATGCGGATATCGAAGCGACCGATGAGTGCTTGATAATTAACGGTCAGCGGATTGCTGTGGTCTGTGAAAGAGAGCCTAATTTGCTGCCGTGGAAAGAGCATGGCGTTGACTTGGTCGTCGATGCAACCGGCAAATTCAATCACCGGCATGGTGCAGAACGACACTTGTTTGCCGGCGCGAAGAAAGTTTTGGTTACAGCGCCAGCCGGTAACATGGATTTGACGGTAGTCATGGGCGTGAATGAAGAACGGTATGACCCCGAGCGGCATCATTTGCTATCGGCAGCTTCTTGTACAACCAATTGTATTGCGCCCATCCTTCACATTCTGGATCAAGCATTTGGTGTCATGCAGGGATGGATGACAACGGTGCATGCTTTCACCAACGATCAAAATCATATGGACAATCCGCATAAAGACCTTCGCCGGGCTCGGGCATGTACGAATTCCATCATTCCAACCTCTACCGGGGTCGGTAAAGCACTTATCGATGTGCTTCCTCATCTGGCAAATTCGATTCAAGGTGTCTCGATCCGGGTGCCGACGCCGGACGTTTCATTGCTCGATCTTCATGTAGCTGTTGGCCGTAAAGTGGCAGTTGAGGATGTGAGACTTGCTATCAAACAAGCTCTTGCCGGAAGTATGGGCACATTCGTTGATTACAACGAGCTGCCGCTTGTTTCTGCGGATTATATCGGGAATGACAAATCGGCTATTATCGATGGCCTCAGCATGATGACGCAAGAAAACCAAATCAAACTGTTAGCGTGGTATGACAACGAGTGGGCCTACGCAAGCAGAGTGATTGATTTTGTATCCTATATTTCACGTGCGGGAAGCACAGAGCTGAAGGGGGAAACGAAATGTCTAACACAAACGGTGTAAAATTAGCGGCGATTCAAAGACATGATCTTGGCGTTATCCTTTGCAAGGAGTGCAATGCGGTTATAGGTACGTTACCAACGAACGGGTACAAGAAATTTTACAGTATTTGCAATTCAGCTGCTTGCTTGGAGAAAAAGAAGGCGGGGGAAAGTCAATGATGAAGAATCAAGTGATTCCTTTTCAGGAAGGGAATGCTTCCATGAAAGCATTATTAGGAGGAAAGGGAGCCAACCTTGCGGAGATGACGCGTGCCCAGCTTCCTGTACCTCCTGGCTTTACCATCACAACTGAAGCTTGCCACACTTTTTTTAAGGTCGGAAATCGGTTGTCAGAAGAATTGCTTGAACAAATCGCGAGCGCGCTGAAGCAGCTTGAACAACAAAAAGGGCAAACATTCGGGGATGCTCGCAATCCGCTGTTGGTTTCGGTACGTTCCGGATCCGTAACTTCGATGCCGGGCATGATGGATACGATTTTGAATCTCGGGCTCAATGATGTGACCGTACAGGGCTTGGCTGAGCTTACGAACAATGAGCGGTTCGCTTACGATTGTTACCGTCGTTTGATGCAAATGTTCGGAAGTGTTGTGCTGGGCATTGAGTCCTTTCATTTTGAGCAGCTCTTGCACCGATTAAAAGAAAAAGAAGGCGTCAAACAAGATCAAGATGTTACAGCTGAGGGCTGGAAGCGGCTTATCGGGGACTACAAGACATGCATTAAGGCTAAAGCCGGGCGCGATTTTCCGCAGCATGTATATGAGCAGCTAAGAATGGCTGTAGAGGCAGTATTCAAATCATGGAATAACCCGCGGGCTCAGATATACCGTAAAATAAACCGGATTCCTGATGAGCAGGGAACCGCGGTCAACGTACAGAGCATGGTGTTTGGCAACAGGGGAAGCAATTGCGGCACTGGGGTTGTATTTACGCGAAATCCTTCTACGGGTGAGAATGAGTTTTTTGGCGAATATCTGATTAACGCACAAGGAGAAGACGTGGTGGCTGGGGTACGAACTCCGCTGGCCATCGCCGCATTGAAAAGCGAGATGCCCGAGATTTACGACCAATTGTACCGGGTATCCAAGCAGCTTGAGAAGCATTACCAGGATATGCAGGACATTGAGTTTACGGTTGAAGATAATCAGTTGTATCTACTTCAAACACGTGGCGGTAAACGCAACGCGCAAGCTGCATTGAAAATTGCTGTCGATCTGGTTCAAGAGGGTTTGTTGTCCAAAGAAGAAGCCGTTGCAAGAATCGAAGTATCTCATCTGGAGCAGCTTCTGCATCGAGGCATTGAAGAACATGCCGTGAAGGATGTACTCGCCAAAGGATTGCCTGCATCCCCCGGTGCAGCGGTGGGACAACTGGTATTCGATGCGGATACCGCAGCCGATTGGAATCGCACAGGCAAAGTCATTATTCTCGCCAGACCGGAAACTACGCCTGAAGATATCCATGGTGTGCTTGCTTCTGAAGGCATTCTGACAAGCCGTGGCGGGATGACGAGCCATGCTGCCGTTGTGGCAAGGGGAATGGGCAAGCCTTGCGTTTGCGGCTGTGAAGACATCCGGATTTTGCCAAATGAGAAGCGAATGCTGGTTGGAGACAGAGTGCTGGAGGAAGGCGAATGGATCACCTTGGACGGCGCAAGCGGTCGAGTCATTTTCGGCGCTATGCCTTTACAGGAAGCGCGAATGACGGAGGAACTTCTAACCGTACTGAAGTGGGCGGATGAAATACGCACATTAAAAGTGCGCACGAATGCGGATAATCCGCACGACGCAAGTATCGCCAGACAAATGGGAGCGGAAGGGATCGGTCTGTGCCGTACAGAGCATATGTTTTTCTCGCCCAAAAGACTCCCCGTCGTTCAACGTATGATTCTGGCTGACGATACCCGTGAACGCAATCAAGCTCTTCGGCAGCTGCTTCCGATGCAGCAGTCGGACTTTGAAGGAATGTTCGAGGCCATGGATGGCCTTCCAGTAACAATCCGTTTGCTGGATCCGCCTTTGCACGAGTTTTTGCCTAACCTTGAAGAGCTGCAGAAGAAGTATGCCCAGCTCACTTACGAAGGCGGGACTGAGTTGGAAAAAGAGGAGGTAGCTCAGCTTCTCCGCAAAGTCCAAACCCTTCACGAAACGAACCCGATGCTGGGCCAAAGAGGATGCAGACTGGGGATCGTATACCCGGAAATTTATGATATGCAAATCGAAGCTATCTTTCGGGCAGCTTCCCGCTGTATAGATAGGGGAGTCCGCGTGCATCCGGAGATCATGATTCCGCTTGTCGGGCATGCCAGTGAACTCAAGCTTTTAAGAGAGCTTGTAGATTTCGTAGCAGATCAGGTTTTAGGCAAAGATAAGCTACACGATTGTCCGTACAAGGTCGGGACCATGATTGAAGTGCCCCGTGCCGCTCTTACGGCACGTCAAATTGCTGCATATGCGGACTTCTTTTCATTCGGTACGAACGATTTGACCCAAATGACATTCGGCTACAGCCGGGACGATGCGGAAGGAAAGTTTTTATCCCATTATATCGAGCAGAAGCTGCTTCCTCATAATCCGTTTCAGGTGCTTGATACGGAAGGAGTCGGACAATTGATTGACTTGGCCGTACATGCCGGCAGGCAAGTGAAGCCGTCGTTAAAAACAGGCATTTGCGGGGAGCATGGCGGAGATAAAGAATCGATCTTCTTTTGCCACCAAACCGGCTTAGATTATGTCAGTTGTTCTCCTTACCGTATTCCTCTCGCCCGCATAGCAGCGGCACAAGCGTTTATTCATTATGGCATTACCGGTGAAAGGAAAACCGTTGAGGCGGTTTGACGAGGGATCTCAGAGATCTCAGCAGGAAGCAGCTTAAGGCAAGGAATTAGGAGGAATTCAAGGGTGGAGGAGAAATCGCAAACGATTTTCGTTTGTTCCGACTCGATCGGGGAAACCGCAAATACGGTCGTTCAGGCGACGATTCGACAGTTTAACGCGAATCAAGTTCACGTTAGACGTTTCGGTTCCGTTCGTACGGAGCAAGAAATCCGCAGTATGATGGAGGAAGCGTCCCGTGTAGGCACTTTTGTTGTATATACACTCGTGCTTCCGGAATTAAGAGAGATGATTCGCAAAGAATCCATTCGATTAAACGTTAGCACGGTAGATATCCTGGGCCCTGTGATGCAAGCCTTTATCGATACCTTCAATGGTTCGCCCAAAAGGCAAGCTGGATTGCTGCACCAGCTGGATGAAGATTACTACCGGCGGGTGGAAGCTATCGAGTTTGCCGTTAAATGCGATGATGGAAAAGATACCAGTGCCTTAAACAAAGCTGATCTCGTGCTGCTTGGCGTGTCGAGGACATCAAAGACGCCGTTAAGCATATTTTTGGCCCACAAAGGGTATAAGGTAGCCAATTATCCGCTTGTACCGGAAGTGAAGACACCCTCCAATTTATTTAGCCTTAACCCTGGCAGATTAATCGGTCTGACCATGAGTGCGGAACAACTTATGAAGATACGAAGCGAACGATTGAAATCCGTGGGTCTGCCTTTCGGAGCCAAGTATGCAGCCTTGGAGAGAGTAGCCGATGAGCTTGAATTTGCACTTGATTTGTATAAACAACTTGGCTGCCGCGTGATTGACGTAACCGAAAGAGCCATTGAAGAAACGGCTGGAATTATTATGGAAATGATGCAATAACGTTAGGAAAATGATCGAAAACGAGTTGGGGCATGCTGACAGCATGCCTCTTATTTGTATGAGGCGGGGAATTCACCCCGGAATTCCGCGGGAGAAAATGGTATAATAATGAAAATGATTTCGACCTAGGAGTGTGTTCGTTATGAAAGCGTTAATCGTCATTGATTATACGGTTGATTTTGTAGTTGGCAAGCTTCCATGCGGGGAACCCGCTGTAGCAATAGAGGGGCGGATTTGCGAGCTTACAGAGCAGTTTGTTGCCGCTCAGGATTATGTCGTCATGGCCGTTGATCTTCATGATGATGGAGATGTGAATCATCCGGAGACCAAGCTGTTTCCTCCGCATAATCTTCGCGGTACGACAGGGCGCGAGCTTTATGGGAAGTTGAAGGCGGTTTACGAAGAACATCTCGAAGGGATCTACTGGATGGATAAAACGAGATACAGCGCCTTTTGCGGGACGGATCTGGAGCTTCAATTAAGAGCGAGAGGCATACAAGAGCTGCACCTCGTTGGCGTTTGCACCGACATTTGTGTCCTGCATACTGCTGTTGATGCTTATAATAAGGGGTTTGATATCATTGTGCACGAGGATGCAGTTGCCAGCTTCAACCCGCAAGGCCACGACTGGGCACTGCAGCATTTTAAAGGGACGCTTGGGGCTCAGGTTGTTCGCAGGGATTAATGGTAGTTATTGAAAATAGGATATTCGATGCTGAAAGGGACGAACGCAATGAACTACGATAATTTAACGCTTCATACGGATAAATATCAAATCAACATGATGTACGCGCATTGGCTGCAGGGCTCGCATAAGGAGAAGGCGGTTTTTGAAGTCTATTTCCGCAAACTGCCCTTCGGCAATGGCTATGCTGTTTTTGCGGGCTTGGAACGAATTGTTCATTACATCCAGAACTTGCGTTTCGGCGATGAGGAAATTGCTTATCTGCGAACGCAGGAGGAAAATTATCGCGAAGCATTCCTCGATGAATTGAGAACGTTCAAATTCAATGGGAATTTGCATGCTGTGCCCGAGGGCACGCTCGTATTCCCGAATGAGCCGCTCATCCGGGTGGAGGCGAGCGTGTTTGAAGCGCAGCTGGTGGAAACGGCGCTGCTCAATTTTATGAACTACCAGACGCTCATCGCGACTAAAGCTTCACGCGTTAAGCAGGTAGCGCCGCGCGATGTGCTGCTGGAGTTCGGCACACGGCGCGCCCAGGAGGCGGATGCCGCGATCTGGGGAGCAAGAGCGGCTTATGTCGCTGGCTTCCACGCGACATCCAACCTGCGTGCGGGTATGCTGTTTGGCATCCCGACCAAGGGTACGCACGCCCATGCTTGGGTGCAGGCGCACGACACGGAAGAAGAGGCCTTCCGCAAATTCGCGGAGGCCCTTCCTGATCAAGTGTCGCTGCTCGTGGACACGTACGACACGCTGAAGAGCGGCGTGCCGAACGCGATCAAGACGGCGCGTCTGCTGCAAAGCCAAGGCAAGCGTATGAATTCGATCCGCCTAGACAGCGGCGATTTGGCCTACTTATCGCAGCAAGCGAGGAAAATGCTGGATGATGCAGGCTTCCCGGACGTGAAGATTGTAGCGTCAAACGATTTGGATGAGAACATTATCTTCAATTTGAAGAGTCAGGATGCCAAAATCGATATCTGGGGCGTAGGCACCCAGCTGATTACGGCGGCAGATCAACCCGCGCTTGGCGGGGTGTACAAGTTGGTCGCGCGTGAGAAGAACGGGGAATATGTGCCGGTGATCAAGATATCGGGAAATCCCGAAAAAGTATCGAATCCCGGCTTCAAGGAAGTTTACCGGATCATGAATAAGAAGACGGGTAAAGCGGAAGCCGACTATTTGGCGCTCCAACATGAAGTAGATATTAAGAATGGAGAACGCATCAAACTGTTCGACCCGATTCACCCGTATATTCATAAATATATCGAAGATTATGAAGCCATTCCGCTGCTCCGGCCCATATTCGTCGGAGGCGCGCTCGTCTACGAACTGCCGAACCTTGAGCAAATCCGCGACTATCATGCCGGGCAAATGCAACTCTTTTGGCCGCAATACCTCCGCAAGCTGAACCCCGAAGTATACCGCGTGAATTTGAGCACGGAAGCCTGGAAGTTGAAGATGGATTTGATTCATCAGCATCAGGGGTAGCGGCCGGGGAGCCGGCACTATCTTGCAGGCATCATGATCCCAAGCTCGCATCCGCCCGAGGAGGCCGGTCCAATTCGGATCGTTCCTCCAAGGTGCTGCACTTTTTCCTTCATCGCCGTCAAGCCGAACCCTAGCGGAGATTCCGTATAGGAGACTCCGTCATCGACCAACAGAAAGCTGACCCAGTCGCTTTCGAACTCCAACTTGAAAAAGAACAAGCTGCTTTTGCCGTGCTTAATGCCATTGGTTAACCCTTCTTGAAGCGCATGGTAAATGACCTTCTTCTGCATGGCATCAAGATCGGGAAGCTCGCCAATGTCGTATTCGATCGTAACGCCTGTCATCTCTGTCGTCTCTTCGATCAGCTCGATCAGCGAGGAGGATAATTCTTTGCCGATGTCGTCCTTCATCATGCGCACAGCTACACGAATGTCGTCGAGTCCTTTGCGCACGGTTTCCTGGGCGAGCTCAAGCTTTTGCAGCGCGGTGTCCGGGCTCTTGGACATGAGCCTTTTGGCTGCCTCGATTTGCACAATCGTACCGGTCAGCTTATGACCAAGAATGTCATGAATATCCTGAGCGATCCGATTCCGCTCTTCCCATATCGCAACTTCGCCCAGCGCTTCAAGCGTTTCATTCATCGAGGATTGAAGCTGGCGGTACGTTTGTTCAAGCTCCGAGGTGCGGAGGCGAACGAGTTCCTCCAGGGAATGATTAAGTCTGGCAAGCTCAAGGTGCAGATGCACACGGGCGAGCAATTCCTGCTTGGCGGCAGGTTTTTTCAAATAATCATTCGCGCCGGCGTCGAAGCCATGCGCCAGGTCTTTAGCCTGATCTTTCGCTGTAAGCAGCAAGATTGGCAATTCAGCAGCGTTATAAGTATGACGCAGATTTCTGCACAATTCGTACCCGGTCATATCCGGCATCATCACGTCGCTTATCACGAGATCAGGCTTGCCGTTCTCATTTATCCACAGCAGGGCTGTGAAAGCGTCGCATGCTTTGATGACGTGATACTCTTGGCTCAAATAAGCCGCCGCCACTTCCAGATTGATCGGCTCGTCGTCCACAACGAGGATAATCGGCTTCTGCAAGTCCGCCGGTCTAGGTTCCATAGGAGCCGTACGTTGGTATGCTTGTCCATTTGAGAAGCCTGCCATTTTGGCCGATGAATCGATTTGAGTCTCACTGACTGCATCCGGCAGCCCTTGCCATAGCGGGATGGTAAATGTGAAAATGCTGCCGATGCCAGGGATGGATGACAGCTGGATGGTGCCGCCATGCAGCTCAATGAACTGCTTGCTGATGGTGAGTCCGAGTCCCGTCCCTCCATACCGCTGAGAGATGGCAGGCGGGCCTTGGTCAAAGGAAAGGAAAATGGTTTCCTGATATTCTTCTGTAATGCCGATGCCCGTATCCGATATCATGACTTTGAGGAATCCATCCTCAATTTCCGTAGATATCCGCACATGACCTTCCTGTGTAAATTTGATGGCGTTCCCTATAAGATTCGACAACACTTGCTGAAGACGATCTTCATCCGCAGCAATATACGGCAGCGCGTCCGGGATATCATTGAGTAGCATAATGTTTTTCCGGTCCGCCTTAGGCTTCAAAGCCGCCAGGACAACGTCGGCAATCTTCTGAAAGCCGGCTTTTTTGATACGGAGATGAAGATCCTGATGCTTGAGCTT
This sequence comes from Paenibacillus sp. GCM10027628, assembly GCF_042676385.1. NCBI lineage: Bacteria > Bacillati > Bacillota > Bacilli > Caryophanales > Paenibacillaceae > Paenibacillus > Paenibacillus sp. GCM10027628. The sequence continues at coordinate 169,294 of NZ_JBHTHA010000001.1, read as the reverse complement.
GGAATGGTCCAAAATATCGTTAATCATCGTGGAGAGCCGCTGTCCGCTATGAATAATCAAAGAAAGATGGTCGCTGATCTCCGGGTTAATCGGTCCTGCAGCCCCGTCCAGCATCGCTTCTGTGATTCCGATGATGCCGCCAAGCGGTGTGCGGAGTTCATGGGACGTTTTCGCCAAAAATTCGTCCTTCAGCAGGTCCATCGCTTGCAGTTTTTCATTTTTGAGCGCTAATACGGCAGCGCTTTCTCTAGCCCTTTGATGCGTTTCCATGAATCGCAGCAGCAGCACGCTGCACACGCATAAGTTAAAAATGAATGCGCCCATAAAAATTTGATCGTCCTGCCAGTAAAAGGAGATCAAAGGAAACCATTTCCGAAAAATATCGGAGACGGGAGTAACGAATTCATTGACGACATGAAATAGAATCAGGAGTGCAATTGCGCAGTAACCGAAGCTCAGCATATTGATTTCGCGGCGCTTTTTAGGTGAGAAGCGCTTCTGACTCCGCCTCAAGGTCCAGAATGATACGGCGAACGCGACAACAAATACATATGGAAAACCATATACGTACAGCTTTTTATAAAGCGCAGGATTGGTACAGGCAGCACCAATGCATAAGAATGAAAAGAAAAGTAAGAGATAGATGGCAAACTCTTGTGAAATCTTGGTATTCATTTTACGGCTGGACGATATCGTCTGCATTAAAAAAAGCAGCGCAATGAGACCAAAGGGGATAAAAAGGTCTTGCAGATATCCGGAGAACGGAACATATCCGAGCCATTGCGACAAATGTGTTCGGGATACGCTTCCGCAGATAAGCAGCACCGAGAAAGAGCAGAAATACAGATACACCTTTTCTTCCGGGTTAGCCGCATACAGGCATAAGGAACCGATTCCAAATGCTAAAAAGAACACGGACAAAATCAGCTTGACGCTGTCCTGCTTGATCATCATGGCATTCAAGTCTGTCGCATTCCCGATCATATAGGTGCCGATAACCGGATTCATACTGTCTTTGATGCCTCTAACATAGAGCATTTTACCGCCGATATCCATCGTAAGCGGAATAAGGGACCAGTGGTAATGCTCGTTGATCCTGTCATTTCGCGGTTGGATGTTGAAGCTGTAGATGTTCTCTTCGTTTACATATAAATCAAAATATTTTTGCCCGATGACAAACAAATGAGGATCTCTCCAGGTATGCTCGGGTATTTTTTTGCGAAGCCAGTATTCCCCCGTATAGTGGTGTTGTTTCATCCATTGCACTTGCTCGGCCAGAGGATGCCAGTCCTCTTCCGGGGGCTTTGGAACTTCAAAATCTTGACCCTGCTGAGGCGAGAGCGCAAGTTCCCAATTCGCAACTAATTCAGCGACATCCTTGGAGCTTTCCGGATATGGCGTATGGATGAGCAGAGGCAGGATAATGCAGCCGCAAATACAAAGAAGTAGTAAAAAAGATGCCAACATCCATCGATAGTTCATATGATTTATACCCTCCGGAGATTAGCTCTCCTCAAAAAGCTCTTTGAGGAACAAGACCGCCTTGGACCTGTCTTTGATCCCGATTTTATGATAGATGATGCTCACGTAATTTTTAACGGTCCCTTCGCTCATGAATAGCGCCCGGGAGATTTCCTTATTGTTCTTACCTTGCAGCATAAGCAAAATGATATGTTTCTCGCGTTCGGTAAACGTTATGCCCTGCTCGCGCATCCGTGGCGAAGGTGCCGTTCTCGAACTGCCGGCAGTCAGATGGGATATACGCGCAGCCAGTTTACGGGCTACGACATTCGGCATGAGCAGCTGCCCGTTTGCAGCATCGCGTATCGATTGAATCAGCTTGTCGCCAGGCATGTCTTTCAATAGAAACCCGCATGCGCCATGAGCCAAACTGTCTACAATATACTCTTCTTCGGCAAAGGTAGTCAGCATGACAACCATGGTGTCCGGATAATCGTCAAGGATCTTCCGGGTCGCCTCAATACCGTCTGCACCGGGCATTCGAATATCCATGAGCACAAGAGTGGGCTGATGGGCCTGGACAAGCGCGTAAGCTTCCTCGCCGTTTTCTGCGACTCCGATGACTTCCATATCTTCTTCCAGATTAATGATTGTTTGCAGGCCGTCTCTTAACAAGGTTTGGTCATCGGCAATGACGATTCGAATCTTTTCCATAAGGAGGCCCCATTCCATCTAGTGTTGTTTCTATTCATTATAAAAGAATTTGCGAGGATTGGGACTGTTTTTCCTGTAAAATGACTTTTTTCATGACCCGAGTCACTAGTTCAATGACTTTTTCTACCGTAGGATAATTAATATGAAATGATGAAAGGTGGATATCAAATGAAACGTAAGTGGGTCCCCATTGCCTTGGCTGCATCCCTTGTAGCCGTAACGACAGCGGGCTGTAGTACAACAGACAAACCGAGTCCGACTACATCGGCAAGCTCGACAACTGCTCCGAACGCTAGTACAAGCACGCCAAGCAGTACCAAAGCCAAAGAACTGAATGTCAATTTCCGTTCGGAGCCGCCGGTGCTCGATAGCTCCAAATCAACGGCAGCCGCTTCATTTACCATCATCAGCGCTCTGAATGAAGGACTTTACCGGATTGACAAGGACGGCAAGCCACAGCCTGCTCTGGCCAAAGAACTGCCGAAAATTTCCGCTGACGGCAAAACGTACACAGTTACTCTGCGCAACGGCTTGACTTGGGCGGATGGTTCTCCACTGACGACTAAAGATTTTGACTATGCCTTCAAACGTGTATTGGATCCTGCTACCGCTGCTCAATATTCTTTCATGCTTTCATACATAAAAGGCGCTAACGAGATGCTCGCTTCGAAATCTGCGGACGAGTTGAAGGAAAAAGAAAAAGGTCTCGGTGTGAAACTGATCGACGATAAGACCATTGAATTTACCCTCGACCAGCCGGTTCCATTCTTTACGGATTTGCTTGCCTTCCAAACGTATTATCCGTTAAAGAAAGATTTCGTGGAACAGCAAAAAGACAAGTTCGGCGCAGAAGCAAATACCATTATTGGCGCTGGACCATTCAAACTGGCTGACTGGCAGCATGATCAAAGTCTGACGCTAGTGAAAAACGACAAGTATTGGGACAAAGATAATGTGAAGCTCGACAAAATTACACTTAACATTGTCAAAGATGTAAATACAGGATTGAATCTGTTTGAAAATAATGCCTCCGACGTTGCCGATATTAGCCGCGATCACGTGCAGCTCTGGAAAGGCAAGCCGGAATACACGACCAAAAAAGAGCTGACCACTTCTTACATCATGTTTGGTGAGAAAAATGTGCCGGCCTTCAAGAACAAAAAGATTCGTTTGGCGCTTACTATGGGCATTGACAACCAAGGTTATGTGGATACCGTACTTGGCAACGGTTCTGTGGCCGCTCAGGGCTTGATTCCTACCGGTATGCAGGATGGCAATGGCAACGAATTCCGTAAAACGGCCGGAGACGTTCAGCCGAAATTTGACGTGGCTAAAGCGAAGAGCTTACTGCAGGAAGGTCTGCAAGAGCTCGGACTCAAGGAGCTGCCACCGGTTCATTTAATTTCCGATGATACGGAAGCGGGTAAAAAATCGACCGAATTTATTCTCGGACAATGGCAGCAAAATCTTGGTTATAAAGCGATTGCTGAGCCTGTTCCGCACAAATTGCGGATTGAAAAGCAATCCAAGCATGACTTTGAAGCCGTTGTTTCCTTGTGGAACGGCGATTACAATGATCCGATGACGTTCCTCGATATGTGGACTACAGGCGGAGAATTCAATGAGATTGACTGGTCGAATGCTGATTATGACAAACTCGTTAACGGCGCGAAGACTGAACTTGATCGTGCGAAGCGTACGAAAATGTTGGTTGATGCCGAGAAAATTTTGATGGACGAAATGCCGATTGGTACGAACTACTTCCGCTCCCAAGCTTTCGTTGTGAAGACGAAGGTCGATGGATTGATCTTACCTCCTATGGGTGGAGACTTCGAGTTCCGGTGGGCAACAGTTAAATAATTGGAAAGGACCGCAGCAGCTCTTCAGGCTATGCGGTCCTTTTTGCATTGCGGAAAATTTGTGACTTTCCCAATATTCGCTTGCAATTAATACGATAACGTAGTAATCTAAATTCAGCAGATATTACCATTTCGTATTAACTGGGGGAGCAACCGATGTTGGATCAGATGTTGGAGCTATTTTTGCAAAACGGTCTTCGCCCCTTGAGCTTTTTATCGGAAACGGCAGAGTTGGAGCGGGAAGTGAATCGTTCCGAACTAACGGCACTGATGGTGCTGCATTTTCGGGGTCAATTGACGATGTCGGCGCTCGCTTCTCATCTAGGCGTTCCGCTTAGCACGACTACAAGCTTGGTAAAGAGGCTCGTTCGTAAAGGACTGGTCGATCGAACGCAGTCTACCAAAGACCAACGGATTATGAACGTTGACCTGACCGAAGAAGGCATACAGCTGGCCGGGAAGGCAAGAGCGATCATGGAGAACATGTTTGAACGTGTTCAGGCTGCGCTTACGAAAGAGGAATTACAGCAATTTCTCCTACTTGCCATGAAGGTCGGAAAAGCGATGCAAGGGAAGGAAATGAAAGAGAATTCAGGGATAGCCGATTCGAAATTACGAAAAATCGCGATTGACGATTAGAGAATCCAAATTTTTTTAGTTAATTAATACGAAATCGTAATAATTTGCAGGAGGGTAAACCATGAGAATTATCATTTATACCGGTAAAGGCGGAGTCGGGAAGACGAGTATTGCTGCTGCGACTGGCGTACAGCTTGCTTCACAGGGTTATCGAACTTTGGTTTTAAGTACGGATGCGGCTCATAGCTTATCGGATTCATTTCAAATTTCTCTCGGCAGCGATCCGGTCCAGATCAGCGAACGATTGTGGGGCCAAGAGGTAGACAGTTTGCGGGAAACCGAGAAACATTGGGGGGCTGTGCAGAGCTGGCTGTCCGGTATCATGAGTTGGGCGAAGCTGAACGATATCACGACCGAGGAGACACTCGTGTTTCCCGGGATGGAGGAGCTATTCAGCCTTATGCAGATCAAACGCCACTCGGAGAGCGGCGCTTATGACGTCATTATCGTAGATTGCGCTCCCACAGGGGAAACGCTGAGACTGCTGAGCTATCCGAATCTGCTCAAGTGGTGGATGGAAAAGATTTTTCCCTATGAACGCCGGCTCATCAAAATGGTTAGGCCGATCACAAAAGTGGTCACTGGGGGGTTAACGCTGCCGGACGACAAAGTGATGGATAGCATTGAATCTTTTGTAAGCGAGTTGGAAGAACTGCAGACCCTGATTGCGGATCATGCGATTACAACGGTGAGGGTCGTCATCAATCCGGAGAAAATGGTCATATCGGAAGCGAGGCGGGCATTCACTTACTTGAATCTGTTCGGATTCAATACAGATGCCATTGTCGTCAACCGGGTGCTCCCGGAAGAAGCTGGCACCGGCTACTGGTCAGCGTGGCGCGACATCCATGCGAAGTATGAGGAGGAAATCCGGACTTGTTTCAGTCCGCTGCCAATATTCCGGATTCCCATGATGGAATTGGAAGTGCATGGGCTGCCTATGCTTGAACGGATTGGAAAAGCAGCCTTTACAGACTGCGATGCCGCGGCGGTGTTATACCGAGGGAGAATTCAGGAGATACGCAAGGAGGGTGACCACTACATGCTGGATCTCGAGCTGCCTTTTCTGCAGAAAGACCAGCTCCAGCTCAGTGAAAGAGGCGATGAGCTGACCATACAAGCAGGTCCGTATAAGCATAAGGTACTGCTTCCGCGAACATTGCAAGGACGGCCAATCGCAGGAGCAAGATTTACCGGGCAAAAGTTGTCGATCCGATTCGGTGAAAGGGCTATCGAATCTGAAGGAGAAGAGGGAGCTGCATATGAACAATGAAACGCTGGTTGAGTTTGCAGGCATTCTCATAGCTGCAGTTCTTGCAGTGGATGCACTGCTGCACGCTTACTGGGCGACAGGCCGTAACTGGCCTGCACCAGACAAACTCACATTGGCCCAGTTGATCTTGAATAGCAATAAAGTGCATCTCTTTAAACCAAGAGGCCTTATTTTACTCACCTGTTTGCTTTTTCTCGGTGCCCTGACTGTGCTGGCCCGTATCCACCGCCTTGGCACGCTCGGGCAACTAGTCCCTGACTCTATTCTCCAAATCGGCGTTCTGATCGTTGCTGCCGGGCTCTTCCTGCGCGGAATTGCAGGGATAGTTTGGGCGCTAGGTCTGGCAGCAGCCAAAAGCAAGCAATTTTATAAGCTCAATCTTATCCTTTATACACCGGTTTGCCTGGTGCTTTTCACAGCTGCGGTAGTCGTATCACGTTCCTAACAAACTAGGGGGTAACGTATGTATATCTTATATGCTGTTATTTCTGCACTGCTTGTATTAATTGGGACTCTTCACTGTTGTCTTACGCGTAAATTCAATTTTCAAAAGCCGCCGCTACAAGCCATCTGGTTTTTCGGTTGCGGGTTTCTACTGATCATTATTGGATTGTTCAATTTTGCTTTATTAAATGAAGGTGGCCATCCAGTGTTGAAATTATTATGTTTGATAAGTAACCTCATGGGCGTAATTTTTGCTATAGCCCTCCTGACCGTACTCAAAAAAGTGCAGGTTTACGTATCGCTGATGCTGCTTATTCTCCTTACTGGGCTTTCTATATTCATATAATTGCATCATGATCCCCCCTATTCGATCCTAAGCTGAATAAAATTTCTTTTTTTACTAAAATTAATAAGGAATGGAAAATGCATCGAGGGGGCCGATCCAATATGCCGCAACAAGAACAAGATCAACCAAACCTGAATCCGCAGCAACAAAGTTTGCAGAATATAAAGGAAGCCGCGCAACGGGCGGAGCAAGCTGCACAGCAATCCCAACAACTTGCGCAGCAGATCCAAAAAGAGGCGACTCAAGCTGAACTGCAAGATGCGGAACAACAAGTGCAGCAGCTCCAGGAAGAAGTGAAACAGGCTCAAGATTTGACTGACCAATTAAAGCAAGAATTGCAGTCCAGTCAATAGTCTGAAGTGCGTCAAGGCTGCCGTATTCCGGCAGCTTTTGTTTTCATGCCAGAATGGGTCTAGCCGCCATGAAAGTCGCAAAGCGTAGTCTCTATATTAGGTCGCTCATCTTCGACAGAACTCGATACAACTAATTCAGCAGCGTGATCATTTGATAAACCTCGCGATGATCCCCTGGAAGCACATTGCCCGCGACTTTGAGCTGTGAGGAACCGTCTCCATCCAGAAACAGACCGTCAACCAGCTTTCCCGCACCGACCTGCTCCATTACAGCAGAGCGGAACTGCTCGCCTGTGCAAGGCGTTGGCGCTACGACCAGGTAGACGTTGTTGCTTTTATCATAAACGATTCCTGAGCGCATTCGCTTCTCGCCAATGACCGGCATCTCCTCCGATATCGCTTGGCTTGTCCATCCATCCGGATTCCGCAGCCCCATACTCACGCCGCCCTGTGCCCAGTAATGCGCACGGTCCGTCACTTTCAGTTCATCGGCAGCCTCAACAACTTGAATGGTGAATGTTTTGGCTTTTTCATCCCATACCAGCGTCCCGCGTTTTCGATCGATGTTAAACCAGCCGGAACCATAATCGCCGGGCTTTCCTTTGACCGGTTGATCATTGATGACGGCGATGCTTAGCAAATAACCTTGCCAGAAAAAGCCTCCGTTAATCCCGTTATCTTGGAGTTCCGTGACATTGGCGGTAATGGCTTTTAGACCAATATTGTCGGGTGGCGTTCGAATCGTGTGCAGGACAACACCGTTGGTTCCTTGTTTAATGCTGTACTCGGATGCCGGGCGAATAGGAGGGCTCACATGCGTACGCGTCAGAATAATGACGGTCAACATAAAGCTGGTCAGCATAATAAGCACATAGATTAGTAGGGAGGTAGGGTTCGCTTTGACCGCACGAAACAAAGGCATGGGGCATACTCCTATTCTCTGAAATCATCTCGTTTCTATAAGTCTATGAATCAATACGGAGAGTTATTCATAGGCACAAAAAAAGAGCTGCTCCGTAAGTGAAAAACTTACAGAACAGCCCTATTTACAGATATGTAAACTCTTAGAAAATTGGAATTCTTGCTTTATTCCCGTCTTTGGAATAGAGGATAGCCTCCGAACTGAATAGATCAACGCGTTCCAGAGAATGAACGAGATTCATAATGGTAAGTTTGTTATAACGCAGTGCGCTAATTAAAGAAGGAATTAATTTGTGATCTGTACCAACAAAATGAACGGTAATGGGCTTCATGTTAAATAAGATGTTCATCCTCAACTTCGCATCATCTCCTGGCTCCATATTTTTTGACCTTTTTAAGATTATCATGTCCTTTCTATGAAGTCCGTCGATTATCGTTGTCGAATAAACACTGCTTTTGGGGACGGACTCACAAGAAACGACGATGATGCTTTTTACCGTCAAAGGTGAAAAGTACAGGTTTCTCTTCAACCACGGTATGCATATGAATCGGTTTGCCCCATAGTTTGTAAATGTAAGGGAGCGTTCTTTCGACGTATTTCAGATCAAGTTCTACTCTCTCGTATTCATGCTTAAGATACAACTCGCCGCTGCGCTGATAGTCGCCATCTTCGACAACGATGTAAGGGAAGCCGCCGTTTACCCGGGAATAAACAAGCTGATCGCGAATATTTTCCCATGATTTATCGGTGATTTTCCACTCGGGTCCTTTTTTCTCGAAAACATAGAGGTCCAGATCCTCGACGAGCGGTTTATTCATATAATTTCGAATAAAAGAAGTGTCGGATTCGTACTCGCGAACTTCGAATATTTTACGTCGACCTTCGCCCGCTTTGCGCCCGTGCCTGCGAATTTCTTCTTCCGTCGGATTATCCCAGCGTTTCTCGATATCCTCATAGATTTTCAGCCCAAGGTAGTAAGGGTTCAGACTGTGACGAGACGGAACGACGACCGAGGAATTCAGCTTCGAATATTCAATGGTCTCTTCCTCGTTCAAATCCAGCTCGCGCAGAATGCGTTGATGCCAGTACGAAGCCCAGCCTTCGTTCATGATTTTCGTCTCCAACTGCGGCCAGAAATACAACATTTCATCGCGCAGCATGGTGAGAATATCTCGCTGCCAATCCTCCATGTACGGCGCGTTCTCTTCGATAAACAGGAGAATATCCTTTTCGGGTTTAGCCGGAAAACGCTTCGCATCCTCTTTCTCCGCGGCAGCAGCTTTGCCTTTATCATCTAGTCCCCACAGGTCTTCATAACCATATTTCGCTTCCGACTTTGCATCTGGAGTCGTAGCTTTATGTGATTCTTGGCGGCTGCGTGCTTGTCGATAGGTTAGGGTCAGGACAGGATCGATATGTTCCTGGATCGCCAGCACCGCATCGATGAATTGCTCGACCTCCTCGGCTCCGTACTCGATTTCGTACTGCCGGATACGTTCGGCCGTGGCCGACATGCTTTCCACCATGTTACGGTTCGTTTTGGAGAAACGGACGTTGTTTTTGAAAAAATCGCAGTGGGCGAGAACGTGAGCGACGATAAGCTTATTTTGAATGAGGGAGTTCCCGTCGAGAAGAAATGCGTAACAGGGATCGGAGTTGATGACGAGTTCATATATTTTGCTCAAGCCAAAGTCGTATTGCGTCTTCATTCTGTGGAAATTTTTACCAAAACTCCAATGGCTGTACCTGGTAGGCATCCCGTAAGCCCCGAACGTATAAATGATTTCAGCCGGACAAATTTCGTACCGCATCGGGTAAAAATCCAAACCAAAGCCCTTGGCGATTTCCGTAATCTCATCAATGGCATATTCGAGCTGCTGGATCTCGGACGTACTCATTTTGCAGCCACTCCTTCCTTCGTAAAGAAGGTCTTCAGCGCTTTGTACACTTCGCCTTTTTCACGGATGACGTAATGAAGAAATTTGGGGTCATGAATATGGCGAAAAGCAGACATTAACGTACTGCTCCGGTTGTATTGATTGACTTCGCCATAGCCGAACATATTGGAGCGCTCCATCAGCTGACCGATCAGCTTGACGCAGCGTTCATTGTCGGAAGTCAGATTATCACCGTCCGAGAAATGGAACGGATAGATGTTGAACTGTGAGGGCGGGTAACGCTTGTCGATGATATCGATCGCAGTCTGGTAGGCGGAAGAACAGATCGTACCCCCGCTTTCTCCTTTCGTGAAAAACTCTTCCTCCGTTACCTCTTTCGCCTCGGTGTGGTGGGCAATGAAGACGATCTCCACATTCTCGTATTTGGTCCTTAGGAAGCGGGTCATCCAGAAGAAGAAACTGCGGGCGATATATTTTTCGAAGGATCCCATGGAACCCGAGGTATCCATCATGGCGATAATCAACGCATTGGAATGCGGCTTCTCAACTTCATCCCACGTCTTGAATCGAAGATCATCAGGAGAAATACCATGAATCCCCGGCTCGCCGGTTTTTGAGTTACGGCGTAAATTTTCAAGAATGGTGCGCTTTTTATCGATGTTCGACATGATGCCTTTTTTGCGGATATCGTTAAAGATCACTTCCGTCGTCGTCATATTGCGCTTTTCTTTTTGCTTCAAATTCGGCAGCTCCAGTTCTGCAAACAGCATCGCTTGCAGCTCTTCCATGCTGACTTCCGCTTCGTAATAATCTTCGCCGGCCTGATCTCCGGCTCCCTCGCCTTTGCCCGGACCTTGCGACGGCTGCGGATCAACGCCAAGCACATCGCCGACCTGCGAATCCCCGTCACCCTGACCAACATGCTTTCCCTTGCTGTAGTTGTAGCGGAAGCGGTATTCGTCCAGACTTTTTATCGGTACTTTCACCACTTGCTTGCCGTTTGACATGACAATGCTTTCGTCCGTTACAAGGTCAGGCAGGTTTTGTTTAATCGCATCCCGGACTTTTTCTTGATGGCGGTTTTGATCTTGGTATCCTTTGCGGTGCAGCGACCAATCTTCCTTGGAGACAATAAATAAAGGCTCTGTCATGTGGGACACCTCCTGGGCGTTTTTACTGCTATGACATGCAAGACGCATTAACGGTATCATTAAAGAAGCATGTTACTAAATATATTCAAGTGCGTGGGGGATATGTGATTGTAAGCTGAGAAAAGTGCTTGATCTGTTTTGCTGATCTTTGTTGCAAGGGTACCCCAGCACTATCTAGCAGCAGGTGCGATGGCCGTACAATTCGATAAGTTATTTAAATTTTGATATGAAATTGAAGTCTACTCTGGAAAGCAGATCGAAAGGACACTCCTTCGTTAAAGCGCTAAAGTGCTTAACAAAATTTCCTATTGGCGATAAAAACTTCCGCTGAACGACGGTCGCTCATCTTCGAAAGGACGTCGATAGACGTTTTTCTCATAGCAGGATCATGTTTTGCGCGCTGACCGCAATCTTTTGCGTCCGTCTCATTCATTGTTTGCGCGCTACGGGGATTCCGTGAATGATAAGATGTCTTCAGCAGTATGGTTCCTAAAACCCAATTCAATATATAGGAAAGGTGATTAACCAACATGCATCTGGTATGATTCTCGGCGGGATGCTGGTGATGGGTCTCTCACGTACAATCACCCCGCAGAGAATGCTTCTTGTCGGCTTTGCAACGAACGGTCTTGCGGTAGCAGTGATGGGCACGACGGACGTCGTTTTGTTGGCTATTGCAGCGCAATTCCTGTCGGGACTCATGGTGCCCTTTATCCACGTTGCCTGTCAGACTATCATTCTGACAAGGGCTGAGGAAGCGTTCGTCGGAAGAGTTAGCGGCATCATCAGCCCATAATTCATAGGTGGCAGGGGGCGGCAAAAATGGACCATTAGCAGCAAAATTAAGCCATAAATCAAATAATGAGGCTCATTCACAGAAAATATAAAGTAAGGATACTAAAACATGATTAGCAACTTTGCAAAGTTTCATCCCGTAGTGAAAACGCTCTTAATCGGGACGCTGCTTACAGCACTTTTTCGCTCGATGTGTTATCCGTTTATTACCATGATGCTTGGTACACGAACACATCTTCCGGTCGAGGTCATTGGGATATTAATAGGGATCGGCGCATTAGCCTCTAGCGTCGGTGCCTATGTTGGCGGTACTTTGTCCGATCGATTTGGCAGAGAAAGACTCATGCAGCTTTCGCTTGTAATCAGTGTTATTGAGTATGCAGGCTTCGCCGTTTTCTCCAATCTATATATTTTAGCATCGTTACTTGTAATTGGTGGATTCTTCGGATCGTATTTTGACCCTGTTTCCCGTGCATTAACTGCGGATATATCTTCTACGGTAATGCGAAAGCGGGCGCATTCGATGCGGTATTTATTGGCAAATGCCGGTTATGGGATGGGACCTCTCCTCGGTATATGGAGTGGCTTGGCCGGAAGTACATTACCATTTCTTTTCTTGGGTGCAATATGCATTTTATATTTGACAATTCTAACGTGGCTGTTTCATCGGTACAAATATGATATTATTCCTAAACAGTTAGTGGTGCTCACCGTGGAGGAAACAGGTCAGAAGTTTTCGCTGAAGACTGCCTTTTCAGTGTTAGGCCACGATTACGCTCTTGTGATGATTGTTGTCGGGGGTATCTGTACTACAACCATAGAGGGACTTTGGACAGTTCCGATGGCAGCATATCTCCCTCAAAAATTCTCCGATGGAGAAGCTATACTGGCCATCTTGTTAACAGTTAATGCGGTTACGGTTGTAATTGCCCAATCTTTTCTTATGCTATTTATGGAGCAAAAGTCCCCCGTTAAGCTCGTAATTTTTGGAAGTCTTTTGTTTGCTGCGGGAGAAGTGGGGTTTGCCTTCTCCAATTCATTGATTTGCTTTGTTGCATTCATGGTGGTCTTTACGCTTGGGGAGGTGTTGATTCTCCCTTCCCAATACGCCTTGCTTGACAACATCGCTCCTCCAAAAATGAACGGGTCATACTATGGTGCGTTCGCATTGAACGGTTTTGGTAACTTCCTAGGCCCTTGGTTGTCTACGCTGCTGCTTGATAAATGGGGTGGACAGATTATGCTCGTTATTCTTGCTGCAATCGCGCTAATGAGTATCCTTTGTTACAAAGCGGGGGAGAAACTACACCGTGAGAGAACATCAATACACCAAACAGCCATTAAAAGTTAAAGCAGATGCGTCTGGCGATGTAGTTCAGCTAATATTCGAAGAGGATCACTTTGAGAAGTTCATCACAATCTATAGATCAAAATGAAATAACTCGAAAAGCGCCATAGGAGTGGAAGGAGAAAATGCAAGCCTCATGAAAATATTAAAACTGTTGATTTATCTGATGATGGGATTTTTACTTTTAAATGCACTTCATACTTATGGGACATCGATACCGTGGTGTTCTTGGTATGATCCAAGTAGGAGTGGGGAGCAATTCCTATCCTTTATTTGGGTTTACCACTTCCATTTGTGATTGGTTTTGTTGTTCAGCTTTTCAATAATAGAAAGGACATGGTATGGTGGCGAAAATGCATTATTCGACTCTATCCACTATTTTGTCTGATGTCAACAACAGGATTTGTTTTATTAAACTTTAGTTTAAGTGGCTTAAGTGTTACTTTAGGCGGAGTATTCTGTTTAGTAATGTTTGTTTCGCTTTTTCCGATAGTCCTTTTGGATTTTCACGAATACTCGAAAAAGTGAATCTGCTGCAACTCAAAAAACAGGCAGTCAAAGACTGTCTGTTTTTTTGAATATAATTTTACTAATCCTGACAAGTGGGGGAATACCGCGGGATTAATCCATGAATATAATGCAAAACCACCGAATTCTACTCACATCCATGTTAGCCAACATTTACACTTATGAACGTGCTAATGATTGATGACGCCTTGTCTTCACTCTTCGAATGAATCGTCTATCCATATAGAAAGCAGCAAGCAATACGGTTAAACTAAGCAAAACTGGTATACCAAACGCTTCATAGGAAAACGGGTTGCCTTCGAAGTTCAGAGTGGTCGCACGGTAATCCAATCGCTTGGCACCATATTTAGCGGTTAGGACGTCCTCCTGCTTCGCTAAATCTTCAAGTGGAGCATCAAAGATAAATCTGTCAGCAGAGCCGCTGTGAATGAACTCAGGTACGACTTTACTTCCCTTTTCGTTCCACTGTTTGACATCTGCCGCAGCTAAAAACTCCGCCTCCACTCCCGGAACATACATTCGGTCAAGCTTCGGTGCATTCGACATTTGATATCGGGTGACAAGGTTAAGGTGATACTTCGTAACGATAGGCTGCTTGGCGTCTGAGATGGTGTATACCTTTGTTGTTCCGGAAGCGGCATAGGTATCAAAAATCGTTGTAAGCGCTCCGTCATCCATCCCGTTATACAACAATACCCCTGCACTTTTTTTATTCCATTGGAATGCTTGATTAAACGTAAATATCAATTCGGTTCGATCCACATAATAAGGGTTTACCTTCGGATTTTTTGCGAAATTATAAGAAGGGTAATTCATTTCTTTCGCTATTTTCTCCGCCATAGGTTCGCCTAATTGCTGTGAGATCACATAGAGGACGGCATCGATTCCTGAAGTGAGAGCTGCTGAAGCGACGATGTTCCCATCTGCGACATAACGCACATCCCTTCTCCATTTTGTTTCAGGATATTTATTGATTTCATGATAATCAAAACTTTTCCAGTCGGTCGTTGCTTCTTTCCCTTTTAATAAACCTGTATCGGCCAAATTCAACGCTCCAGCGCAAATACTTAACAACTTCGAATCAGCATGTTTTTGTATCCATTCACGGACAGGTTTATACTTTGCCTCGTCAACCATTGGCATAGCTGGGATCACAATAAGGTCGGGACTTTTTCCTAATAATCGATCCAGTTCATCAAAAGAATAGTGCGGCATCAGATCCAAACCGCCAGAGAGTGTTTTCATGTTTTTGTCCGGGGCAACTGCATATACGTTATAAGACTCAGTCATCGCAAACATTTCATACGGAACCATAAAATCAAACACTTCTGTCGTCGGATTGGATAAAAGGACAGCAACTGTAGGTTTTTTCGGATTATGTTCAGGCACGCTCACGCCTTGTAAAGCAGGCATTGGTGTTTGCCGAACGGGTTTCCAATATCCCTGATTGGAGCGAACATACCCAAACGCACCGATCCCTCCGAAAAGTAAAACGAACGTCATAACGTAGACAACGATACGTAATATTAACATTTTCATCTTTGATTCTCCTCTGGCCACAAATTATCGCTTTTTGCCACAGCGATAATTTCATCAATTGTCGCACCAAACGACAGCTTTCGGCTACCCTATTTCTTTTCTTCACTTCTGATGTAAGTGCCTAACAATCATGGGCACGATATACCGTGGAGCAAATCGAACGGAGGCAGCCATAATGCGGTTTCGAAAACCGGGGATTATAACGGTTTTTCCTCCCCTGTAGCCAACATAACCGGCTTTGGCAACAGCTTTTGCATTCATTAGACTGTTTGAGAACAATTTGGAATTTTGGATCTTCGCACGATTTGCAAACTTGGTTTCCGTCGGACCGGGACATAAAACGGACACACGTATGCCGGTCCCTCGGAGTTCATTTGCCAGTGCCTCCGTGAAGGAGAGAACATAGCTTTTAGTTGCATAATAAACCGCCATCAACGGTCCCGGCTGAAAAGCCGCAGTAGATGCGACGTTCAGGATGCCGCCTTGCTTGCGCACCAACATGCCGGGTAAGAATAGTTTGGTAAGATGGGTTAGATTTCGAACATGCAAATCAATCATGGATAGCTCATCCGGCAAATGAGTTTCCACAAAAGCTCCATGGATACCAAATCCGGCATTGTTTATCAGGACATCGATCGTAATCTGATCTTTTTGTAGTTCGGTAAACAATACATCGGGTGAATTCGGTGTAGATAGATCGATTGGGATCACACTTACCGAAGCCGTATATTTCACTTCCAGAAACGCTTTAAGTGTCAATAAATCAGCTTCATTACGCGCTGTAAGCACCAAACGACAGCCATCGGCTGCGAATTGTTCAGCTAACGCCTTTCCAATACCGCTGGATGCACCAGTGATTAAAACCGTCTGTTTCATGCAGATTCCGCCTCCGAGTTTATTTTACGTCGATGGTTCCAAATGATAAACAGCCCGGTCAGCAACAGGATGGAAAGAAAAATAATTAAATTGAGAGGCAGAAAGTATATTGCGATTGCAATCCATGCGAAGAGCAGGGAAACAGGGCTTGTATATTTAAGTAATCGATAAAATATCTGAGTAAATCCGGAACGATAATAGGATGTTGACTCGATCAATAGGATTAACGGGTTACAAATGATCCCGAAAATCAAAGGTATAACAATAAATAGAGGCAATTCTGATTTTGTTGACAACTCCAGCAGGTAAACAAGACCGGCGGAAAATGCTTGCATAAAAAAATCGAGATGAGCGGATTTGAGCTTACGGGGATTTGTAAATAGTTTGGTCCAAGGCGGCGAGTTGTCGTAATGGATCGCAGCAATCGGCAGCGACAATATAACACCGATGATAAAAGATACGAGTCCCCATTCTAACAAGTGAATGTTCATATTTATCTCTCCTTTGAAATTAATTTTCAATATTTGATATGTTACAAACTTTAATATATAACAATTGTTGTATATATACAAATATAAAACATTTTTTTCTT
This sequence comes from Paenibacillus sp. GCM10027628, assembly GCF_042676385.1. Lineage (NCBI taxonomy): Bacteria > Bacillati > Bacillota > Bacilli > Caryophanales > Paenibacillaceae > Paenibacillus > Paenibacillus sp. GCM10027628. The sequence goes on along the minus strand of NZ_JBHTHA010000001.1, from coordinate 152,556 downwards.
TTGTCAATAGAAAAATTGCAATTATTGCAAAACTGCAATTATTTTGATATACCAGTAATAAAACATTCGAGACAGGTGATGGCAAATGATCCATGATACATTTGGAGAATTCTTATTCTCCATTATTAAAATGTCGGGTATACTCGGCGGCGACAAATCTTTTGTCGAGGGGCTTACCCCCAAACAATTGCATCTTTTGATGGAAATAGGTTCACAAACTTATCGTCACGGAGATTTGGCAGGCATTCTTGGGGTGGACCCTTCCACGTTGACCAGGACATTGGATCCGCTTGCGAAAGCAGGCCTGGTGGACAGGCAATCCAACCCGGACAATAGAAGGGAAGTCCTTATCAAACTCACTGAAAAGGGCTTGGAAGCGGTTGTGGTGGCTCATGAAAAACATCATCAGTTGTTTGCCGATCTGTTAGACCAAGTTCCCGAAAACAAGCGAAACCAAGTGGATGAGAGTCTGGCTATTTTATTGAAAATCATCAAGCACACTCACGTTAAACATTAAAACAAGGCAACGGCTGATCTGAAGTTCAATTTGCAGGCAGCCGCTTTTTATTAAAATTAATTGCATACATACAACAATTGATTATTGACAATAAAAAATATTTCTTTATATTTGTATATATACAATAATTTGACGTCAACCAAAGGAGGTAACATCCATTGTTAATTGAAGTACTTGTCGGTATATCGCTTGGAATCTTGTCGATCTTACTCATTCACAAAGTTAATGGAGAAAGCTGGCTCTACTCGGCCATTGTCATTTCACTCCCCCTCATATACGTAACCTTCGCACTCGTCGCTGCGGACTACACTGCGGTTGTAATGGAGTTACTATTCGGAGCACCCTTTATCATTGGAGGGGTGGCGTGCCTGATATTCCGAGTGAAGATGTCAGCTAGAATTGTCGGGATCCTTTGGTTAGTGCATGCAGTATTCGATATCGTGCACGATAGATTATTCGTCAATCCCGGCGTTCCAGAATGGTATCCGGTGTTTTGCGCTGCAGTTGACGTTGTGATCGGAGCGTATTTAATCCAGCTTGTATCACTCAAACGTAAATGCGGTTAGTAAATATATTCAAGTGTGTGGGGGATAGCATGATTCATGGCTGACTGTAAGCTATTTTGGACAATATGGTATAATAAGGCCGAATTTGGGAAGATGGATGTGCTTGAAGCTATATGGGATATCCAATCTTCATTCGTACACATGAAGCGGAACAAAAACGTGATTACAGAATGATTAAAGATAAAGGAGAGTTATGCATGAAAGAGTTGAAGCTGACTGAGATGCAATGGAAAGAGCTGGTTGAAACTTATGATATTTATATGGATGAAATCGAGTTTTTTCTAAATGTTGAGACTGGTGAAACTGTCACATTAAGATCTTATGACAGGGACGATGAAGATGAGGAACTGAGCGAAACCATTGAGGAAGGGTTTAACGAGATCTATTATCGCGTTCCACATAGGGAATCAGATGAAGGATATATCGATATGGTAGATTTTACTGAAACGGTTTCAGATGCGAGATTAAGAAAGAGGCTGAATGACGTATTAAATGGCGGCCGAAAAATATTCCGCAGATTTAAAGACACGTTATCATCAGATAGCAGCGAACTGCAGCGGTATTATGATTTTTCTGAAAGCCGTAATCGTGAGCGCGTTATGGAATGGCTGCAAGATAGTGGATTCAAGGTGGATATTATTGATGGGAGCAGCAAAGAAAATGAATCAGATGAATTCGACTTTGGAACAATGGAAAAAAGCAAATAAGATCATGGCAAATCCTATAGATGAACTTCGTCTGACCAAAGTAAAAAGATCGCTTAAAGGCTATGTTGGAATATGGGAAATCGATTGCTTTTTTGCGGAGCACCCGATAAAATGTGCGGACTTTTATTAGAGATAATCGAACAAGCTCAGGTCATTCCAAAAGAACTATGGGTTTGTAACGAAGAGCTTTTTCATTACTTAAGGCAAATTCTAAATGTATTTGAAATTGAAGTGTACTTGACAAGCGAACTTCCGGCTTTGGAGGAAGCTAGAGAAGGAATGATGGATCACTTCAAGTAACTGTTTAGTCTGCACATTTCTCCCTAGGCATCGAAACGGAGACTGTGCAGACTTTTTGTTGTAGCGGAACTACTTTCCAATGAGTTGCAGAGGCCCAAAAGTAAATTTCTGATATAATAGAAACATCTTTCTCAATCAGGAGCACGTATTCATGGATCCCAAGTCACAAATACTGCGTTATTTACAATCTTTAAAGAAAAATACTACATTACTCTCAGAATTAGAGGCATTGTTTCTTGGACAACCCTGTACCTATGAGGAATTTTCCGGTGCGGTGCTGGAGCTTGAAGCTGCGGGGATTATGCAAATGGTTCAAAGTAAGGGAAGAACAGGCAAACAACCGTCCATTGCCTATCAGTATAAAGTGCAGAAGAGTCGTCTGAAGGAAGATTTGCATAAAGAAATCCATCGGGCCAGAATTTTCATTCATCCCTTGATCGGGCTGGATGCCTATTATTCTTTGGAGTCTGGCGATTGGGAGCTTGATTGGCCTTATATTGAACGAATTGATGCTTATCTTAAGAGTCATACGTTGCCCAAGACTCCTGTGCCAGCCCCGGAGAGAAGCTTCGAGCTTGTTGGCGATGAGAAATGGATTACGGATAAGCATGGAAAAGAGCTTCTGATACGAACTGGGTTATGGGATAAGCTGCATATTATTCCTGTCGCCGACCCGCTGATGATGGCGGTCAATCCTGGGTACATTGCAAATACCATTCACAGGCACCTTATCGTAGAAAATAAAACGACCTACCAGGCGCTGCTCCAGGCATTGCCGGATGTTCCATTTACGACGCTGATTTTTGGCGGCGGATATCGCATTACCAAAAGCATCGAGCTGCTTCCACTGCAGCTGCCGCTCAGTGCTTCCATACATCAATTCTACTATTTTGGTGATATCGACCATGAAGGGATTGCCATTTGGCATATGCTTAACGAACGTGTACTGGAATGGTTCGGCAGCCCGGCGAAGCCGGCATTGCCCTTTTACCGGGCATGCCTTGACAGAAGCTTCGTCTATGGCAAGGAAAATCAACGAAACAATGATCAGGCCGTTCAAGCATTTATGAGACACTTTTCCCAAGAGGAGCAAGCAAGGATAAGCGCTCCTTTAGCGGCAGGCGGTTATTACCCCCAGGAAATATTACATACACAAGAGCTCTGCGCTTTATGGAGGAACACACAATGGATTACGTAGAAATTGGGCAGATTGTTTCCGGGTTTAAGGAACGCATGGCCAAGCTGGCGCTGTTTGATCCCCTGTACGAGCTTCAGCGGAAACGGCAGACGGATCGGCAGAACAAGCCGATTGACTTCATGGAGCTGGGCATATTGACGCTGCTTTACTTCTTTGAGCAGAAGCTGATGCGCAATCATAAGGCAGGCGTCAAAGACCTGACCCAGTTTCTGATGAAGGTGACCGGGATTTTCATCGATCTAGATGAAGACGGTTTTGAGGACCTGGCGAGGCAGATCATCCAAACCTTCCGGCCTACGACAGGGAAGAAACGGGATTTTTCCTTTATGAATTGGGAGACCGGACAGCCGGATCATATTTATATTTCGATTTTGAAGGCGAATGCCTTTGATCTAAAAACGAATACCCAATATTACACGCTCGACGATGATGGGTTGGAGCTTATTTTTGCGACCAAGGAATTTTATTCGGAGTTCCAGTTATCGATTCATCAGCTTGTGCTGCGTAAGCAACTGGAAAAGGGCGAGTTCGAAGGCGCGCTGCGGCAAATTAATGAAATGCGAATAGACGTAGAAGCTCTGCAGGAGCGAATGGTCAAGCTGGAGCACGAGCTGAAAAGAAATATTGTGTCGGAAGAAACGTTCGGACGCTACAAAGGTCTTCTTGAGGATATTTATCTTCGGCTGCAAATGGAGAATGAGGAGTTCGAGGAATTGCGGCAGTTCGTGAAAGAGACGAAGGATCGCGTACATGCAGTAACGATCAGTCAGTCGGATCAACGGCCTTATGAATTAATTTTACGCATTTCCAATGAACTGGAAAAGGTGCACAGCGAGCATTCCATCCTTTTCCAACAAAGCATGGTGCTCAAATCTCATGCACTAAGCGCCGCTCAAGAATCCCTGTATTATACAGGGCTGGATTCTTTCAATTTTGACCAGGACATCGGCTCTCTGATCTTCAGTACGCCGCTTCCGCTAGAATCGATGAAGGGCGTGCTGGCTCCTTTCCTTCCTTTGGAAGAGACGAAGATGTGGTCGCTGCTGACGGTATGGGCAGAACAAAATATTCTGGAGGATGGAAATGGACAGGAGAGGGACGACAAGTTCCTGGAAATTGGCGGAGATAGCGATGAAATGCGTTATCATACCATCCAGCAAAAGTTGTACAAGTTGCTCATGGAGCAGCTGCTGCAAATTATGGAAGCGGATGGCAGAGCTGAGTTGAGGCAGTATATCAACTTATTTGAAACTGGCGAGCATTCGAGGCTGTTACAAGAACGGTCGTTTTATGATTTTTGGATTTATTTGCATCAACGAAGTCCGCTTCGGAGAGGCGACAGTGATACGCAGCAGAATGAAACGCAAGGTGCTTGGCTGGATGATATGTACGCGCTCCTCGAAAATCGCAGTCTTATCGTCATTGAGCAAGAGGATACCATTAACGTAGGCGGCAGGTTTACGATTCAGAATATGTTGATTTTATGGGGAGATGCGTTTGACTATGGGGCTTGAGAACGGGACAGTCATGAGAGCATTTCGCATCTATACGTTGCTTGCTCGCGATAGCATGGTAGGGAAAGAGTGGCTACAGGAATACATGGCCGATGATTTGGTACGCGGGTTGGTGGATCAGTTCGCCCGTGAAGTCGACTGTGTTACGGTTATAGCCGGGGAACAGCTGTACATGATACCGGAGACGCGATTATCGCCTTTTCATATCAATAATGATACGCTCAAACGTGTGTATTTGCGGGCTAATGCCGTTAATGCCGATCTATATCTGATGTACGTGAGCATTATTGTGTTGATTGGAGCTTTTTACGACAGCTATCAAACGATGGAGCCTACCAGAAGCTTTATTGGCCTTGATGATTGGACGGCGCTTGTGAATGAGCGAATAGAGCTGCTGAAGACGCATCCTGAGGAAGAACTGAGAGAGATGGAGAAGGAATTTTCCTACAACTGGACTTCTTTGATTGAAAAATGGAGCGCTATGGATGACATTAAAGAGACAGCCTCCAGGCAAAGCGGCAATACGATTAGCCGGGTTAGCTTTATGGATACGGTACGCAAATTCCTGGTCGCTCAAGAGTTAGCATCCGATATCGGCAATCAGGAAATTGCTTTAACGGAAAAAACGAAAGTGATTGTGCAGCGATATTTCATGGAACTTGAATATAACCGAGGAATTTTGGAGTTTCTATATCAATTCGATGCGAGCGTTGAGGAGGTGAACAGCCATGCCGGCCATATCTAGAATACGTTTTACGAATGTCGTCTATGAAGACGGCAACAAGCGATACAACGACGAAATGTTTCTTTTCGACGGGCATAATGGAGCGATTTTGCTGGAAAATGGCGGAGGTAAGACGGTTTTTATTCAGACTGCGATACAGGCTGTACTCCCTCATACCGATCTTGCCGGACGGAAGATGAAGGATACGTTAAGTCTGGAAAATGGTCCGGCACATATTGCGATTGAGTGGATTTTGAGCGAAAGGCCACGCAGATATGTCGTAACCTGCGTCAGTTTGTTTTTAACGGCAACAGGCATGGATTCGTATCGTTATTTGTACGATTATCCGGCGCTTGATCCCGACTCGATCGAACGGATTCCTTTTGTCAAAGAAAGCGCCGGTAAGCTTCGGGCTGCGGATAAAGGCGAGATTTATGACTACTATCAAGGTATGTCGTCGAAACGGATGAACGCCAAGATGGCTCCCACGATCAAAGAATACAAGCAAATATTGGAAAATGATTACCATATCATTGCAACAGAATGGGAACGCATAGCCAAGATCAATAGCTCTGAGGGCGGTGTGGAGAGCTTCTTTGATGAATGTAAGACAACAAGCCAACTGTTTGACCGGCTGCTGATCCCAACGGTAGAAGATGCCATGGCAGGATATGAGCAGGGCGAGTTTGCCGATACTTTTGAATCACACCGGGACAGTTTCAAAAAATATAAAGAATTAAAAGAGAAAATCGAAGAAAATCAAAAAATTCTTTCCGAATTGGACAGTTATGTGCGTATTTTTGCTAAATTGGACACCAAACAGCAGGAGTACGCGACTGCTCAAGCCGAAGCAAAAGCCTATTGGCTATTAGCTAATGAGCAGAAAGATGAAGAGTCCGCGAAACTTACCCAATTGCGCAATCAAATGGCAGAGTGCGAGCGGCAACTGCTGCTTTTGATGCAAAAAAGGGAGTCGCTTCATATCGCTAAGCAAAAGCAAGAGCAATCCGCCTTGGAAACAAAGCTGAACATGGTAGAAGAAGATGTAGAGAGATTAGAGTTGCAGGTTCGAACCGCCAAGCGGCAGTACTACTCCTTACGTCTTGCTGACTATAAACAGCAGTGGAAGAAAGCGGAAGAGCGCATGAACTACTTGCAGCATGAACTGGATCAGTTCGGGAGCACGCAAGAGGAAGAAGAGCTTCAAACGGCCTGGGTAACGAACAGCGGGCAGATTCGCAGTTTAATTTTGAACATGGAGCAGGAGTGGCAGCTTGAAGAGGCGAAGCATCAACAGGACTTAGCAGCTTATGAGGAACGGAAGAGCTTGGAGGAAACTGTTTTAGAAGAGCTATCCGTCCAACTGGAGGGTTTGAACAAACGAATCATTGAACATAGGTCAATTGCGGAAGCGCGCGAGATGGACAGGGATTTGCTCCGGAAAAACGTACTGGCGAATCCTGCTGTAGAGAGCATGGAAGGAAGCATGACGGATTGGATTCAGCGGTATCAAAAATTGGACGACAGCAATGTCCTGCTCGTACAGAAAAACAAGGAATTAGCGTCCGGCAAGGAAGAAAACGGCAGGGAGCTCGAACAGGTGAGCGTAAGTCTCAAGGAAGCGTATGGGGAACGCGCCGGTTATGAGCAGAACCTTGAAGCTTTCAAGAATGAGCACCAATCTCTGCTTGCAAAACTTGCCGTGTATAGGTCGTCTTGGGGGAGACTCACGTCCGTTTACGATAAGCAAAGCTCCATCGAAGAGCAGTTTAACGATGATATGGAGAAGCTGCGCTTGGAGAAGGAAGCAAACCTGCTCAAAGAGCGTCTCGCTTTTCGCTATATCGATGATTACAGCAACCAGCATACATTTTTCGCTGATGTCTATGTTGCAGGATTGCTGGATAAATGGAGAAATCAGTTCTCTCTGCTGGAAACAGGCATTCAATACTTGCAAGGTGTGGGCTTAACGCAGCAAGCATTGATACACCCTCTTTGGTCCGTAACCTTGATAACGACTGAAGGGGAAGTCGCCCAATTGACGAACAAATTGCGGCACCATGCGGAGGACATGCAGTTTCCGATACAAGTCATATCATCGCAGGAAGCTTCACGTCTGGCTAATTTGCAAGCACCGGTTACTGCGGCAGAGAATGCTTGGATTGAGCCGCAGCATTGGCGGGAGAACGCGGATGCCGCTGCATTCGTGAGCTGGAAGCAAAGCATTTTTGAACAAGGTGCTGAGGTTCTGAAAGCGCGACAAGCAAAGGAACAGGAGTTGCAGCGCACTTCGGATCTACAAGCGTTGTTCAGCCGATTCATAGGCTTATACCCTCTTGAGGCCGTACAAGAGATGGAAAAGTTGGTTGGGCTGGGGCGCGAACGGGTTCGTGAACTGGAGAGCCGAGAGGATGTACTTAAGAAAGCGATTGGGCAAGTGGAGCAAACGCTAGATCAACATAATAAGATTATGGATGAGCAAAAGGCCGAGATGGTCCAGCTCCAGCAGTGGATTGAAAAAGGGCAAAAGTATTTTGACCTTGGAAAAGAAATCAGTGCGCTCAACTTGGCCATTGATCAGCTTACTGAGCAAGCTGAAATGTTGCAAAGCAAGGTAAGCAGCAGACAACGCTCCATTGAGGATTTCAAACAGAAGATGGAATCCGCCAAAGACCGCATGACCTATTTGAAAATGGAAAAAGCAAGTCTACAAGGCCAAGAGCTGTATACGGAGGTTCTGCAAACAGATCCGATTCCAGCGAACTATAGCTTGGATTGGTTGAAAAATGAAAGGAAGGACTTGCATCTTAAACTGCATCGCATTTCTCAGGGACGTCAACAGCTCGAAGCGGATTGGAATCATGCGAAGAACAGTAAGTCCTCTCTGGAGAAAGATATGAACAAGCTCCGTTTGGAACAGGCTGATTTGGAACTGAACGAAGAGCTCGCGTTTTCTGTGACGGGCGAAGAACAGATGTCAGACTTATTTAAGGATTTTAAGGATCAGGAAGCTCGGCTTACGCGAGAGAAAGCTGAATACAGACGAGTCGAGGATCAATATAATGCGCAATCGACAAGGGTCAAACTCTTGATCGAACAGTATGCTGAAGCTCATTCCGGGCAGCAGCCTTCCGTTTTTTATGAAGCGTTGCAATTGGTTGAGGCGCAGGTTCAAAGTGAAGATAGACTTTTAAAGGAACAGCAATTGGGCTTGCAGCAACTAAATACGCAAATGCAAGGTCAATTGAGTAAGATTGAAGAGGTTATTCAATACTTAAATCAGTACAAAATCGTGCACGGGTTTGAAAACCCTCTTATTCAGCCGGCGTTAATCACACAAGAAGCGAAAGCAGAGTTTCCTTATGACCGGATGAAAATCGCCAAGAAATCATTGATTACGCTATCTGCAGCTATGGAAGGTCTTGAATTGGAAAGGACATCTGTGAAGAAAGCCAGAACCCAGTTTATTGATTTTTGCCGGAAGCACATAAAAGATGTGAAGCTTAGAGAAATGGCCGAAAATGGTGTTGAGCAGAAAGACAGCTATTCGGAAATGACGTTGTTTCAGCAGAAAATGCATAGCAGAATTGAACGCGTTAACCATGTCGCAGAAGAGACGATGCGTACCCATAACCAACAATTGGAGCAGTATATTATTCATGTACACAGCCACCTCAAGCTGATTGCTTCTGAACTTAGAGACATTCCCAACAAAACCAGAGTGAAGGTCGAAGATCAGTGGAAGCTGATTTTCTCGTTTCATATACCGGAATGGGAAGAACTTGAAGCCAAAGACCATTTGCGTAAACATCTGGAATGGATTCTGGTTGAATTGGAAAAAGGCCATTTCCTTGACGATAGCGGTCATGAAGTGAAGCCGACGGTTCGCAAAGAGATTGAAAAGTGGCTGGATACCAAGCAGCTTCTGCAAATTGTGTTGCAGGAAAAGCCGATGAAAGTAACCTGCCGGAAAGTGACGAATGAGAATAACGTAACGAAGGCTTCCTTCTCCTGGGAACAGTCGAATAATTGGTCCGGCGGGGAGAAGTGGAGCAAGAATATGACCTTATTCCTGGGACTTCTCAACTATGTCGCGGAGAAACGCCAGCACATCCAAGCGAATATGAAAAGACATCGTACCGTCATCATGGATAATCCTTTCGGTAAGGCCTCGAGCGATCACGTACTGAGTCCCGTTTTTTTTATCGCTGAACAACTCGGCTTCCAGATCATTGCGCTCACGGCACATGCTGAAGGTAAATTTCTTAAGGACTATTTCCCGGTTGTCTTTAGCTGCAGGCTAAGACAGGCAGCAAATGGAAGCAAATTAGTCATGACCAAAGAAAAGGAAATTAATCAGGCTTATTTCCGCGATCATGCACCGATTTCTTTAGAAAGATTAGAGGATGTCAAGCAGATAGAACTATTCATGTAACGTTTTGGATTAAAGTGTTTATATAAAGTAAAAAATCAATCAAAAAGTCTGCCTGATCCCCCGCCGCTGCGGTACGGATCAAGCAGGCTTTTTAGTTATTTCTGTATTTCTGATCGTTTTGTGAACTTTAACTGTTTTTAACTTTCTTTTATGTAAAAATATTTATTTTTTTAACCAGTTTTAAACATTCAATGATACTCTCCATACTTGAGAAATTTTTTTAAAAAATTATGGGAGTGTGTTTATGAAACTCAAGCTGCTTCGGATTTTGACATTGATGATTATGATCGTATCTTTATTTCCTGCTCCTGCCTCATTCGCTTCATCGGATGCTTCCCAGACGGGTATTGCCGGTGTCTACCCGGTTAAAGTTGTTTCCTCAGAAAGCTTTACAGTCGCTTTGGATGCCGGCGGATCGGTGTGGACATGGGGGAAAAATAATTATGGCCAGCTGGGTACAGGCGATATCGCCGATCACCAATACCCAGTCCAGGTTGCGATAGACGGTTCTCCGAAAATTATGGATATTGCCGCAGGCTCGACTTACACATTGGCCCTAGACAGCCAAGGCAATGTGTGGGAATGGGGGATGCTGCCTCCCAATCCTAACAATTTCGGAACTAGTACCCCAACGTTAGTAAATGGTTTAAGCAACATCCAACAGATTGCAGCAGGTAAAACGATGGCCATGGCATTAACTTCCGCTGGGAAAGTGTTGACTTGGGGAAGTAATTATTTTGGAGGAGAGCTAGGGCAAGGAAGCCAAAATCAGCTCAATGCGCCATTCTCCATGAATCTTACCCCCTCACCGGTTGTTACTGATGAGAACAGTACTGTATTGACCGGTATTAAGCAAATTGCCAAAGGCTATTTTGCTTCATATGCTTTAAAGGACGACGGAACCGTATATCAATGGGGTGTTACAGATACTCAGAATCCTGGTTCATCCTACGTCGCCGTTGCCACTGCTGTCAGTGGCATTTCCGGAGCAACCGCAATCTTTACTCACCCGAATGCAGAATTTGTTTACGCCTTAACGAGCAATGGTGTATTCGCCTGGGGGCAAAATAGGGGTGGGCAACTGGGTACAGGGAACAGCACGGATTCCCAAACACCTGTACAGGTGACGTCTTTGAATGGGAAAAGCGTTAAGTCATTAAGTGTCGGTAATGGCCATGTGCTCGCATTTATGAACGATGGCTCTGTTTGGGGAGTAGGTGCTGCCAATGAAGGACAGCTTGGCGATCCTCAAATAGAGTATGCAGCAAGCGCGTTCACGAAAATCACAACCGTATCCAACGTAAAAGCTGCCTACGCAGGTTATGAGAAATCCTTTTTCGTTAATGAGGATGGTACTGTCTTTGCAAGCGGATCAAATTATGACTATAACACGCACATTTATGGACTTTTGGATGTCGGTTATAATGTGGTATCTACAAAAAGCCCATTGCCAATGATTCCTTTAGTACCATCATACGTTGTAGTGCCCAAACCATTGAACAACGTTTCCATCGAGGTCGTCAATAATGATCAATTAAAGTTTACATATGATATTCCGGCTTTGTCGAATTTCGACAGGAGTTATTTTGAAGTGTTTCCGCTGGGAGGAAGTACCGCAAGCCTGAGCGAGTCAGCCGGCAGGTACAACTTGTTTGATGTTACTGGTCTAAAATATACACTGAACGGCCACTTGCTGCCAGGAACGTACAGTGTAAAAATCCATACCGGATATACGGGGAATAGTTCCGTGTCGGATACCATAACCTACGATAATAATGGCGCAGGCTATACGGTAAACCCGGGTTCAGTGACGTTAAGAGTACCGGTTAAAGAATGGAATGTGTCAACAGCGGCAAATCAATCCGTTTCGAACTCCGTTTACGGTTCTGTTTACAGTGCTCCTGTTTCCGGGGTTACAGTTACGATTGTATCTGCTGATGATTTTCGCAATACAAAGACAGCTGTCACCTCAACGGATGGAGTTGCCGTATTCAATCATCTGTATCCTGGTCTTTATCATGTAGGCATTACAAATGGCAGGAGCGATGAGATATCCGAACCTATCGTTCAGGATTCGGTTTTTGTATTCGGCAGCCAAGTTTCACATACGCTTCAGATGATTTCAAATACGCAGCCGACTAGATTTCATTACCGGCAAGCTCCTAGTATGCCGGCAGGGAAAATTTCCGGTTATGTGTCCTGGTATCCCTCATCGGCGCCTTTGCAGCCGACGGATTATCGCTTGTATTTTGAAGATGGACAAGGGAATAAGCTGGGTGACATGATTCTCGATACACCGTTTGTTCCTGATTCGACGAATTATGCTCCGGATGTACCAGAAACCAATATCCCAACTGGTGCAATAGGAATTCGTTTATACACCTTTGATGGAACATCCGAGCATATCACCCCAGATTTTGCTAGTCTGTGGAATGATTCCATGCTGCCGCTGCATGCATCTATGCTAAGCACAGATTCGACCGGAAACAATTTGAGTGGGACTATCAAGTGGAATGCAGTATCAAATGAGATAGGCATATCAAGCTATGTTATCATGCCTGACTTTCAGACGATTGATGGCAATAACGAACGTAATGAAATTAGAATTGCGGAGATACCGGTAACCGGAGCTGCTGCATACTCCTATAATTTGTCTGACTTCATGCTGATGGATAACTTTAACTCCCCGCCACATGTCAACCAATACATGATTGGTGTAGAAAATGTAATGGGGCAATTGTTAGGATATGTGAATTCCCACTACGAATTTGTTCCTTATACTTCAGGTGTTGCGATTACTCCTTATTCGCCCGACACAGGAGGCAACACGGGCGGCGGCACAGGAGGCAACACGGGCGGCAACACAGGCGGCACAGGAGGCAACACGGGTGGCAACACGGGCGGCGGCACAGGAGGCAACACGGGAGGCAACACGGGCGGCGGCACAGGAGGCAACACGGGCGGCAACACAGGCGGCACAGGAGGCAACACGGGTGGCAACACGGGCGGCGGCACAGGAGGCAACACGGGAGGCAACACGGGCGGCGGCACAGGAGGCAACACGGGCGGCAACACAGGCGGCACAGGAGGCAACACGGGTGGCAACACGGGCGGCGGCACAGGAGGCAACACGGGAGGCAACACGGGCGGCGACACAGGAGGCAACACGGGTGGCAACACAGGCGGCAACACGGGAGGAAACACGGGTGGCAACACGGGCGGCGACACAGGAGGCAGCACGGGAGGAAACACGAGTGGCAACACACAATCACCGCCGGTGCAACAGAATAGTGACGGCAGCCTTTCTGTAACCCCGACAACGGTTACCGATTCTAATGGGCACAAGGTCGCGCAAGTCAGTGTGGATACGAATACGATTCTGGATGCATTGAACCATTTGCCAACTTCTAGTGATAAAGATCAGGTGGTCTTGCAAATACCATCGGATGGTTGGGATGATTTCGAACTCTATTTTGACGCCGAGCTCTTTCAAAAAATACTGGATAAAAATCCGAAAATGGGTCTGACCATCCAGTCCAAGTTTGCAGCTTTTCATTTTCCCGCTAGCACTGTGCAAAAATCGATTGACCAATTCGCGGCACCGTTAACAGGCGCACGAGTTAAGCTGCTTATGTCGAAGAAGAGTCTGGTAAGCGATGAACTTTTGCGTAAATTAGGCATTTCGTCCGTTACTACACCGATTGATTATAAAATGAACCTCATCGAAAAAAGTGGGTCGAATCATATTATGAATCAGTTTGATTCCTATACGAAACACCTTTTAAACGTGCCAAGTTCATTTAGCGAAACCGCGTTTAATCATCTGGTTGGCGTGATGATCGATCCGGCAACAGGCAAATATAATCCTGTGCCAGCCATATTTGCGAAAGATTCGAAAGGAAATCTGCAGGCGCAGATCTATGGGAGAAATAATGCCGTATATGCTGTTGTTCAAAATAGTAAAACATTCCGCGATGTTGAGAACAGTTATGCAAAAGATGCAATTGATACAATGGCTTCCAAATATGTGCTAAACGGATATGAAGACGGTAGCTTTAAGCCAACTAAAACGGTGACTCGTGCCGAGTTTATCGCGATGCTTACGAGAGCGCTCGGCGTCACCCCCGATACAAGTGATAGCCAAACCATGTTTAAAGACGTGAAGTCCAGCGATTGGTTCGCGCAATCCGTTGGGACTGCGGTGAAAGCACATCTGATCAATGGTTACTCCGATGGAACCTTTAAACCGAATGTAGAGATAAGTAGAATGGAAATGCTTCAAATGATCTACAATGCCATGTATTCTAGTGGAATGTGGAAAGAGACTGTATCACCGGCGGATATCGACAAAATTCTCTCCCCTTATGCCGATCATGACAAAATTCAAGGCTGGGCGAGAGAAGCGATAGCTGTAGCGATAAAAACAAGTATTACAAGCGGTGTGGCGGATGACCAACTAGCTCCTGCCATGAATGCAGACCGCGCTCAGAGTGCATCATTTCTGTATCGTATGCTAAAGAATTTAAACCTAATTAACTAATTCCGTTGCCTCCGCATACCGAAGCGGCAGCGGTTGTTTGTTCAAAAAAGTCTGCTTGCTCTTCCACGCTAACGCATCGGAGATCAAGTAGACTTTTTAATTGCTTATGCAATGTCCTGGAACCCGAGGTATCCATCATGGCAATAATCAACGCATTTTAATGCAGAATTTCAGCTTCATCATAAGCTCTTGTCCTAAAACAAACCTTCCTCTGCATACATTTTGTAATAAAGAGGAGCGTGGACCACAATGGACAATAAAGTGAAAAGGTATTATCATCTAAAACAAAAACATAAAGAAATAGAACAAGAATTGTCGGAGCTGCGTAACGATATTACGGCTTATTGTGCAGTGCAAGGCGTTACCGAGCTGGAGATCGGAAGTCATAGGGTGAAGATTGTTTTCCAAGATCGTAAGGAATACGACGACAACAAGCTTTATGAAACGCTGGCAGACCCCGGATTATGGCGCCTGCTCTCTAAACCTGATTCTTCCAAAATTTCGAGCCTGATCAAGCTTAATGTCATTTCCGATGAAAGAATAAAAGATACTTACTCAGTCAAAACGATCACACTGCTTCATGTCGAAAAAAAATGATCATACTAAGAAACCCCGCCATATTGGCGGGGTTGAATTCTTTGTAACATTTAACTAATATTCTAACGTTTCTTCTTCCCTTTCGTATCCTTCGCATCCATCGTGTTAAGAAAATCTTTCGTTGTTCTGACGACATACTTGATCTCGTTAATGTCCCTCTCCATAAGCATATATTTATGAACATCAAGAATTATCTTTTTCTCTTCGATTCCCTCAACACCATCAAGTTCCTTGAAGTTAAACAATTCGTTTGGAGATATTTCTAAGGCTCTCATAATCTTTTCCAACGTTCTTAGAGAGATATTACTGCGACCACGCTCAATATCCGAAATGCGTGACTTGCTGATGCCTTCAATACCTGTATTTTCAGCTACCTGCGCTTGTGTCAAATTCTTTTCTTCTCTAATCATTCTTAAGCGTTCGCCTACTAATCTCAAAAAATCGGACATTCTCATTCACCTCAAGTTGAGATTAGAGAAAAACGAGAGGAAATGAGATACCACTATATAGGTTAAATATTAAGATAATCCTGTTATGATGGTACAAGTATGCTGGATTCATACCGGGCCAGAGATTTCCTGGCCGTTTCAGACATCCTTCGCTTGAGATGCTCCCCTTCAACTACCTTAACCCGCTTTCCCAGAAAGCGAATCTTCGATAGCACATATTCACTTTCATTGTTAAGAAAGGTTAACCGAATGGTGTAGATATGCTGAACCTCATCATATTCCACATCTTTTTCAAAACACGAAAAAGCATACAAGATCCGCGATAGCTCACGATTATACTCCTTGATCACTTGAATCGTCGCTTGCTGCTGGCGCTTTTCCAGCAGTTTTTCAATCTCTATCTCGATTTGATCAGCTCTATCCGCTGAATTTGGCAGCTCGTTAACAGAATCAATCTTCAGAAGCCTTGTGCTCATTAAGGCGCGATGACGCAGGTGGTACCATAGAAGGTACCATTCCTTTTTGACGATGGAATATTCAAGCTTGTAAGGAAACGCCATTTCGTTCAGAAATGAGCGTTCATCCTTGACTCTATAAGTGAGGCGGACTCCACTTTTATTCGTAATCATCCTGCGCAGTGAACGGAGGAGCGGGTGATAAATCTGCTTGGCCTGACTGCCTGCTTTTTCAACAAACACATCGGAAAAATCGAGTAACTGCTCGGCATCCAGCATGGTGCGCAGTTTGTCTAACGTTTGCGATGTGAAAGCTACAGTGGCTGATGGATGAGCAAGCATGGTCTTAAGCCAGGATCTTTCCTGCGCCGTAATCATGAAAGTGCCCGAATCTTCCAACCGGGAAATCAGCTGATAATTAAAAATCTTCTCGAAAAGATTCATAGTAAGCCCCGATCTCCTTCCAATCTCCAATCATTTCCTCCCGAAAAAACTGCGGTTCCAGCACCTCGCAACTCGATCCGAAACTTCTGATCCAAGGCTTAATTTCCGTCGTCCCGTTGACGATGATTTCAAACAGAAAAGACACTTCAGTTTCCTCCGTAATGGCACCCCACTGCCCTTGAAGCAGCACTCTTTCTTTAATAAAGTTCGGTTGAGACGCCTCTGGATTAAAAAAGCGAACCTTCACCGTAACCGGGCGACCCGTATCGATGAGCCAGCTGAGCTGTATTTTATCCTCTAGTTCCATCAACTTTGCTGCGAAGAAATCAGCGTCGACGGTTTCATCCTCTTCCAACTGCGTGATGCCCTCCATCCTATATTTCTTGATCCCAAGCCTGGAGTTATAAGATAGCAAATACCATCGCCCGTATTGGTGGTCATATACGATTTTAAGAGGCAATGTCTTCTCGTGCTTTCCTTCCATTTCGCGTTCAAACAAAGGGTTCGTATTTTTGGAGGCATAGCTTTGCGAATGTTTTGGAGAAAAATAAAGAAATTGGACCTTTCGCCGATTCTGAATGGCTGTTATGAGTGTGAAAAGATGCGCTTCGTCCAGAATCCGGGAGTAATAATGATATTTGTATAAAAATGGATCTGTGGAAGCCGACATGTCAGAAAGACGGTTCATATATTTTTTTAAGCCGTCTCTTAGCAAATAACCTTGGACCGACGGCACCTGCGTGTTGGCCATAACGTCAACGAAATCATACAAATCAATAAGCTCATCCTGAGAAAGCTCTTGAACCAAATCATTATGTATGCGAAAGCGGTACGGACGCGGACCGGGTTCTTTCTTGATTACGCCGACTTCTTCCAAATATTTGAGGTCCGTTCGAATGGTTTTTTCATCCGGCAGCGCTGAATCGGCGGGAAGACCGGTGCTGCAAACTTCAAGAAGCTCCATCGCAGTCAGGGGTTTATCATTCATAGCAGCGAGCAGCATGGAGATTCTGAGACTCTCCGATTCTTTGAGCGATTTCGCCCGAAACAGGAAAAGCAGCATTGGATCCGTTGAGTCATAATAGCTATAACGCAATGTCTCGGCAAAATCTTTTCCTTGCATCTCTGGTATTTGTTGATGCACGGTGGTGACGATTTCTTTTAAACGCCGCAGCGTTTTATCAAATGTATGGACGGAAATGCCTAGTCTTTCGGCAAATTGCTGGCGGCTGTAAGCTCCGCTTGTCAGGACAAGCATGCGCAAAAACTGAATCTCTTTATCAAAACTTTCCTTCGCCATGTTCATCCCTCGCTCTCCATCATCATTGTAACAGGGTGCGGAAATGTAGAAAATGGAAAACTTTTCACCTGTCGTCATACTTTCGCCATGTTCGTTTCCGTTCCAATCAGCGATGATAGTACTCGTAAGGAACACAAATAAACAAACATTGAATGACTTATCTATAGATTGTATCGGAGGTTATCAGGATGGATATAAGAGCAATCAATCACGGAAGCAATCACCACGAAATGGAACTCACACATGGCAAACTTCATGTATTTGCCAACCCGGAAGTGTTTCAAACTTTTGAAAATAAGGTCTACGAAATGGCGGACAACAATTTGCGGATTCCGCGACATGTGTATATGAGTTACACGCCTGACGCGCATGTAGGCATCGGAACTTGTATAGGAACAACGGCGGTCTGGAATATGAATGACGGATTCGTTTCTCCATCTATCGTGGGAGTTGATATCGGTTGCGGGATGCGCGTTCAAACGACGCCGCTGCACAAGAAAGATATTCAAGACAAAGCCGTCCGAAGAGCGCTGATCAAAGCGATCGAAACGTATGTACCGACGAACGAGCGGACAAATACGCATTTTGCGGATATCGATATTATGAACGTTGTTCAGCATGGTCTCAAAGGTTTGCCTGAAAGCTACGTGCCAAGTGAGCAATGGCTTACACACGTCGAAGAATCTACGTTCAAGTTTGATCATCGTTACCTAGAGGACCTGCCGGCCAAAATCCGTAAGTACGCCCACGGACAATTAGGAACGCTCGGTGGCGGGAACCATTTTATCGAGATTCAGTACTTGGAAATTGCCGAAGAACAGAAGGAAGTAGCTGGAAAATGGGGCTTATTCGACGGTCAGGTCGTCGTCATGATCCATTCAGGTTCCCGTGCCTGGGGCGCTATGCTAGGTCAGGAGTATACGAAGGTTTTCCGGGCGGCGATGCATAGCTGGGGCGTCGAAAATCCGGACCGCAACCTCATCTATGCCCCAATCGCCAGCCATGAAGGGCAGACGTACTTGAACCTCATGTACTCCGCTTTGAACTTTGCGGTTAGTAACAGGCATATGATAGCGTTTGGGGTGCGCCAAGCTTTTTGAGAAGTGTTCGGAGCCGGGCTGGAAATGCCGGTACTCTACGATTTGATGCATAACTATGCGCTAAAAGAGTTTCACCGCAACCAGCCCATGCTTGTTCACCGCAAGGGTGCGACAAGAGCGCTGCCGCCGGGCCATTTTCTAAATGCGCCCGCATACAAAGAAACGGGTCATCCTGCTTTAATTCCAGGTTCCATGGGCACATCATCGTATATCATGATCGGTCGGGAAGAAGGGCTCAAGAACTTTTACTCCATCTGTCATGGTGCCGGGAGAGCGAGATCCAGAAGGGCCACCAAGGAACTGATTACCGTCGATCAATTCGAGCAATCGTTAAAAGTCGGGACCGAAGATGAGATCTTAGTCAACCATCGATCCTTGCAAACGATTCTCGACGAGTGCCCGCAAGCCTACAAGGATGTAGACCAAATTATAGACAGCGTTGTAGGCGCATCCTTAGCGGATGTGGTGGCCAAGTGCAAGCCTATGGCTGCGATTAAAGGTGTTTGATAAAACCAAGGTGATAGACGTCAGAGACGTATGATCATATATTCGGTTCATGTACGGGTGACTTACCCAGGCTGGGATTTCTGAACGATCCCGCAGTGCCCGCACCTTCTAAGTGCGTGTATACTGTACTGCTCATTCCGGCATGAATCCGCCAAAACAGGGGTTCGACTCCCCGTCGTGTGGGACGACTTGCTCAGGGTAGAGCACTCGACTTCCAATCGAGCGATGATGATTAACTCAAATGACCTTACTACGGAATCCTCAGTGGCTTCCTTAGCACACTGCGGGTTGGGCTTTGCGATCTGCGGATACCGAAACAATGTGAGCGTAATCGCCCGGTGCCATGAAATGAAAGGCAGCTGGGGGCGAATTTAGGCCCTGGCGCGGTTCAACGACTAGGCACTCGGAGTTCCGCCCACCTTGCTTCTTAAGCAGATTTCCGCCGCAGCTGCAGGAGGATTCCGAATTTTAAGGTCAACCAGAAGGAGGATTTACATGTTTAAAAAAATTACGATACAAACCGACGAGCGTGGCTTGCTTTTCAATAGAGGGAGCTATGCCAAGCTATTGCAGCCAGGCACCTACCGGTTCTTGCCTTTTTCAGAGGATACTGTAGTTGTATTGAATATAACGAAACCTTTTGCCGTACAGGGTAAAGATTTGCAGCTATTTCTTCATGATGACAAGCTTGTGGAAGAGCTTGATATTGTTCAGGTTAAAGACCATGAATACGTGCTGCATTATGAGGATGGCAAATTTACCGGCTTGCTGACAGCCGGGAGCTATGCGTACTGGAATATGTTGAAAAAGCATACTTACACGCGTATCGATATACGAAATCCTGAATTGCCTGCGGAGGTTGATTCCGCTGTTCTGCCGAAGCTAACCGGTTCGTTTCAGACGTTTGACGTGGCGAACCATGAATCAGGCGTCTTGTTTTACAACAATGTCATGCAGCGGGAGCTTGGTCCGGGCAAGTACTATTTCTGGAGAGGGCCTATTGCGGTTGCCATGAAAACGGTGGATCTTCGCCAGCAGCAGATGGATATGACGGGTCAAGAGCTGATGACCGAGGATAAAGTGACGCTGCGCCTTAACTTTGTTTGCCAATATCGCATTCTGAATCCGCTGCGCGCCTTGGCAATCAAGTCCTTCGAGGAGCAAATGTACATCCAGCTGCAGCTCATTTTGCGGGAATATGTCGGGACCTTGAAGCTCGATGATCTCCTGAAAATGAAGCAGGAAATCGCCGCATTGGTGTTGACGCGGTTGAACGAAAAGAGCGAGGAATATGGCGTGCAGTTCCTGTCCGCCGGGGTTAAAGATATCATCCTTCCCGGGGACATCAAGGATATAATGAACACTGTGCTAATCGCTGAGAAAAAGGCACAGGCCAACCTGATCACTCGTCGTGAGGAGACCGCTTCTACCCGCAGCCTTTTGAATACAGCCAAGCTGATGGACGAGAATCAGACCCTCTATCGTCTGAAGGAGCTCGAGTTCCTGGAGAAGATCTGTGAGAAAATAGGCACGATCTCTTTGGGCGGCGGGGGCAATCTGCTCGAGCGGCTGAATTCGCTTTTAGGGGATAAAGGAGCTTAACTGGTTTCGGGGCCCCTAATTTTTATAATCATTTTTTCCGACCCCGCCGGATTGACACTAATAGGGTTTGAACTTTATGATGTTTGTAAATGAATGGAAAGGAGGCCGACGATATGATTCGCATTTCAAATAAACATCTGACAATTGCACAAAAGTTTCACTTCATCGGTCTCTGCCGGACTTGTAACGCATGAGCAGGCGCTTTTTTTAGGTCTAGTCTAATGTTCAAACATGTACAGCCATGGACGATGTCGGTCTATGGTTTTTTTGTTTTTAAAAAATTTATTGATTATTGAGGGAAAGGGTGAGTCCAATGCAAGATTTTTTGAAAAAGATCGATGAAGAGCTACGACGGATCGAAAGCGAGGAGCAAGTAAAGATACTGTACGCATGCGAATCCGGCAGCAGAGCCTGGGGATTTCCGTCCAAGGACAGCGATTATGACGTGAGGTTTCTATACGTAAGACCCGTCGACTGGTATTTATCCATATTTGAGAAAAGAGATGTAATCGAGCGGCCGATCAGCGATCAACTGGATATCAACGGCTGGGATTTGAAAAAGGCGCTGAATCTCTTCCGCAAATCGAATCCGCCGCTGCTGGAATGGTTGCAGTCACCGATCCAGTATTTGGAACAATTCACTGTGACGGAACAAATTCGTCAGCTGTCTCCGCTCACGTTCTCGCCGCGATCCAGTATGTACCACTATTTGCACATGGCAAAAGGGAACTTCCGTGAGTATTTACAAGGCGAATATGTGAAGATCAAGAAGTATTTTTACGTGCTGCGCCCAGTGCTGGCGTGTGAGTGGATTGAGCGAAGGAACAGCATGCCGCCGATGGATTTTGAAGAGCTGGTGGAAGAAATACTGCCTGCATCGAAGTTAAAAGAAGAAATGTATACGTTGCTAGCACGTAAAAAAGCCGGCGTCGAATTCGATTTAGAGCCGAAAATTACCGTGATCAACGATTATTTAGAACGGCAAATCGCCTATTTTGAAGAAACTGCCAAACAAGTCCCAGCCGCCGGAGAACAGCAGGATGCTGCATTAGATGTTTTATTCCGCGAGGCGCTGAAGGAGGTTTGGAGTTCATAGAGAGGATTAAGTATTTATGATAGACAACAAAACCTATTATCAGCAAGTGCAACTCCCATCCGGGGCTGTACATGTGTACGCAGGTCCAGACCTGTTTAAAACATTGGATTATAAAGTATTTGAGATGGCCAACAACAACCTGCAGATTCCTAATCAAGTATATATGAGCTACACGCCTGACGTTCATGTTGGGGTAGGGACCTGCATCGGGACTACGGCCGTATGGAACACGAATGACGGCTATGTATCTCCATCCATTGTGGGCAGCGATATTGGCTGCGGGATGAGGGTGCATCTGACGAATATTCACAAGAATGAACTGAAAGATGTGAAACTGCGCCGCAAGCTGGTGAGGACGATTGAGAAGTATTTGCCGGTTGAGGATCATGCACGAGGGCATTTTTCCGACATTCGTCTAGAGCATGTGGTGACAAAGGGGGTGCACGGACTTCCGAAAAAATATATCCCGGATGGTTACACGCCGCGCAAAGCAACATCGCTCACGCATGTGGAACGAAGCAAATTTTCTTTTGACGAGAATGCTCTGAACCGGTTCCCGGAAAACGTTTGGCATCGCTCGCATCGTCAGCTTGGAACGCTAGGTAATGGGAATCATTTTGCCGAGATACAGGCTATCGAGATTGCTGAAGAGAACAGGGAGGTGGCAGAGGCTTGGGGGATTTTTGACGGTCAGGTTGCGGTAATGATCCATTCCGGCTCTCGCGCTTGGGGAGGTTCTGTCAATCAATACTGCGGAAGCGAGTTGAGCAAAGTGATGCGTTCGTTAGGGCTGGGTTCAGCGGACCCTAAGCTGCTATTCGCTCCGCTTGAACATCCTCACGCCCAGACTTATGTGGACCTGATGAATTCTGCGTTGAACTACGCGGTTGTCAACCGGCACCTCATCGCGTATGAGATCCGGGAAGCGGGCAAGGACATATTCGGGTCGAAATTCGAAATGACGACGCTGTATGATCTCATGCATAACTATGCTTGGGAGGAGCGGCATGAGGGTCAGTCCTATTTTGTTCATCGCAAAGGAGCGACGAGAGCGCTGCCTGCAAACCACCCGGATAATCCGGAGCCCTATCGGTTAACCGGTCATCCGGCTCTGATCCCGGGATCGATGGGAACCTCTTCCTATATCATGGTTGGCGCTCCGGGTGGCAAAGCCAACTATTACTCCATCTGTCACGGAGCGGGACGGATTCGTTCGCGGAGCGCGACCAAGCGGCTTATCACGTTGAACGAATTCAATACAGCCATGCGTATCGGGACCGACGAGGAAATCGTCGTGAATCAAAGGTCTCTGGAATCGATTCTGGACGAATCGCCCCAAGCTTATAAAGATGTAGATCAAATTATCGAAAGTGTCGTTGGAGCGGGCCTTGCGCAAGTTGTGGCCAAATGTAAACCGCTGGCGACGGTAAAAGGTGCTAAATGAACAATGAAAACAGTTTGAAACAAAAAGCGGCTGTCACTGTCCCTGCTCAGGAAGAGGGGCGCGCCCTCACCTCATTTTCGGATTATGCGCACGTGCTTGGGCGGATACAAAGTGTCCTCAAGGCACGGTACGGCCTGCATTTTGAGCCATATGTCAGTGATAACGGTGATGAGGAATACTGGGAGCTGCTGGAACAAGATGTGAAGTCCGAGAGCGGCCGGGTCGATCTAGTGACAAAAATTTTTGATCATATGGAATCAATGGCGTTTGGAATGGAAGAGGAGAATGAAAGTTTGGCTTATCGCACGTTCCCAACGCTTCGTAATAATGTATTTGCTTATCCCGATTGGGGAGTCGCACTTGCCCGGGTCCCGATTTTTCGGCCTAACGGGATCGGCATCGAGGATTTCGTCTTCGCCATAGATGATGATAGCTTGCTGCGGTTTATGGAGCATTCCCGGCAGCGGCGGCGGGATCTGGATCGCCGGCAGGTTACCGTTTTTACCGATGGACCTCACGGTTTGCTGAAAGAGATATCCCCGATGACGCGTATGGTCGAGCGTGAGGAAGTGATCATGAAGGAGGATGTAAAAACGAGCATTTATCGGTCCATCGACCAATTTTTTGCCGAGGATCGGAGTTTTTTTCAAACGTTTCAGATTCCTTATAAAAGAGGAATACTGCTCTACGGCAAGCCGGGGAACGGGAAGACGACCCTTGTGAAATCGATCGCCGGCAGCGTGAAAGCGCCTGTAGCCTATTGGCAAATTACGGAGAATACCGGCAGCGATTCGATTCAAGAGGTGTTTCAAGCTGCGGCGAGCATGGCTCCCATGATTCTCGTCATTGAGGACATCGATTCCATGCCGGAAAGGGCCAGGTCTTATTTTCTGAATCGATTGGATGGTGCTACCTCCAAAGAAGGTATTTTCATAATTGGAACGACCAATTATCCTGACAAAATTGACCCCGCTTTGATGAATCGTGCCGGTCGTTTTGACCGTGCATATGAAATCAAGCTTCCGGATACCGAGCTTCGATTCACTTATTTGCAGCAAAAAGGGCTTGGCAAACTTTTAGCGGAAGATAGCGTAAAAACAACGGCAAAACTAACGGAGGGTTTTACTTTTGCCCAACTGGGCGAGCTTTATGTATCGGCGGCAATGGAGTGGCATTACGAACAGAAGGTGGATGTAGAAGGTCTGATAAAAACGATGAAGTCAGATCTTCATAAAGGTCAGACGCTATCTTGGATGCAAGAAGACGCGGGAATGAAGGTTGGTTTTTTGGCTGGTTAAGTAATTAAAAACCCGGATGTATAATTGGAATCGGATCGGATCATAATAGATTTCGACGGTGCAATAAGAGAGGTGTGGTTCCGTTGGACAATCAACGAGATAAATACCAGGTAAGTTGTTTTTGAATCTATATACAGAAGCGAGGAGATGTGCCGCAGAAGCTTAATGTAGTCATGTACTACAATGAAGTGATGAGGTAGAGACCGAGCCAAGTAAGGTTCAAGGCAAAAGTACCAACAACGAATTCACCGTCGAAAGAACTCCGAAAGGGGTTCTTTTTCATTTGTCTGAGATAAATCTTATTTTTAATGATTCCTCCCTGACATAATCTAGTATAATATCTCTAAAGAGAGTGGGAGGAACTTCAATGACTTTAATCAAACAATTACAAGCTCAAGACGAGTTCGTCGGCTTCTATCTGCTCAAAGAGCTTGAGGTCAAACAGACGAACAGCACGCCTGCAAAAGATTATTTCGACATCGTTCTATGTGACGCCAGCGGGCAGCTGTCGGCCAAGTTCTGGGATGTGAGCCAGACGGATAAAGAGACCTTCTTCCCTATGGGGTTAGTTAAGGTTCAAGGCTTGGTCCAAACTTACCGCGAGAAATTGCAGGTCAAAATTCATCGCCTTCGCAAGGTCACCCCTGAAGATGGCGTCGCCGTCAAAGACTTTATCCGTTCCGCGCCGATCAGCCCGACGGATCTTATACATACGATCAAACAGGCGATGGACAGCATCACGAATGAGACGATCAAGAAGCTGGTTGCTTTTTGCGTGGATAAAGTGGATGAGAAGCTATCGCATTATCCGGCTGCCAAAACGCATCATCATGCATATTTTGCCGGGCTCGCCTATCATATCGTGCGCATGCTGGAGATCGGCGAATTTATTTGCAAGCAGCGGCCTTTTCTCAACTCGGATCTTATTAAAGCCGGCATTATTCTTCATGATATCGCCAAACCGGAGGAAATGATTGCCCAGCTTGGCATCGTTTCCGATTACAGCGTTCAAGGGAAGCTGCTTGGACATATCTCAATGGCGGCAGGCTGGATCACGGAAGCCGCGATTCATCATGGAATTGATCTTCAATCGGATATCGTACTGGGCTTGCAACACATCATTTTATCCCATCATAATCTCCCTGAGTGGGGAAGCCCTGTACTCCCGCAACTGCCTGAGGCCGTAGCGCTGCATTATATTGATTCCATGGATGCTAAACTGCAAATGGTGGAGGACGCTCTGGAACTTACGCCGGAAACGGAACCATGGACGCCGATGATCAGAGGCCTGGAGAATAAAGCCATTTATCGATTGAACTTATAAAATAATATCGCCTAACCGCTGTTCACTGCTGTTATATGTGTGGATGCCGGGTAGGCTTTTTTTGTGGATGACAGATTTGCCCCTGACGAACTATAGTGATGGTTATAGGAAGCAGACGGAGAGGATGGGAGATTGTGATCCGGCTAATTATCGCAGACGATGAACCGATTATGAGGCAAGGATTACAGATGCTTCAGTGGAAAGAAGCGGGTTATGAAGTGGTTATTTTCTTCTAGGTATGATGGTTCCGATTCACGCTACATTGATTCCGTTGTTTGTGTATTTTTCGAAACTGGGGTTGGTCAACTCACAGTGGGAGATCGTCCTTATTTACTCAGCGTTCGGCTTGCCGGCCGCCGTGGATGGCTGAACCATGTACGGCGTTTACTCGGCGTGGTGCTGCCTGTAATGAAATCGGCGCTCATGACTTGTGTGATTTTTGGGTTTATTGCCACGTGGAACGAACTGCTAGTGGCGCTTGTTTTTATCAGCGATCCGGCGAAAATGACCATAAGGCTAAAACGAAAAGCGGTTGAGTAGAGAAGAGTAAATTCTCTGCTTAACCGCTTTTTGCGTTTGCCGGATTGTTGCATATCGGCGAAGGGTAGTTAGGTCTAGCTGCGTTCTGCTTTTGAGAATGCATAGTAGCTAGCCATGACTCCCGACCTGTAAGATCCCCGAGGGCTCTTACAGTTGCCACATCTCGAATTCGCGGCCCTGTAAGCGTCGAAAAGGGCGCTACGGCCCGAAATAATTGGGTTTGTGCGTGTTTTGGCACCTGTAAGACCCCTGAGGGCCCTTACAGGTGCCGCATCTCGATCACGCGGCTTTGTAAGCGCCGAAAAGGGCGCTACAGCCCGAAATAATTGGGTTTGTGCGTGTGTTTTGGCACCTGTAAGACCCCTGAGGGCTCTTACAGGAGCCGCATCTCGAATTCGCGGCCCTGTAAGCGCCGAAAAGGGCGCTACAGCCCGCTTAGGCCTGGCGATCAAATAAAGGTGCCCCCTACAGCTCCAATCCTGTCCCTTGTTTGAAGCGTTTTATCACAACTTGCGTATTCACACGGACAACGCCGTTAAGTTTGTATATGTTCTGGTAGAGGAAGTTCTCCAGTGCCGCATCATCCTTCAACAATGCGTGCATGTGGAGAGAGCTCGAACCGGTCATTTGATAAATGCTGATCACATTAGGATCGTCAGAAAGCGTGTTGCCCACTTCCTCGGCATAGCGAGGTTCCACTTCAACCTCGAAAAAAGCGCTGACCACCTTGCCCAGCTTGGTTGCATTCAGCCGAATCGTGAAATTCTCAATAATCTCGTTCTCTACGAGATTTTCCACCCTCTTTTGAATCGCAACGCGGGAGAGATTAAGAAGCTCTCCTATTTTTGCGTAAGAAATCCGGCTATTTTCATGAAGCAGTTTGATGATCTCTTGATCGGTTTGATCTAAGTACGGTAGCTCGATCATGTTAGGTATCTCCTTTAAATAATGAAATTTATACAATTGTTCACTTTAAGTACGGTTTCGCGTAAAACGAAAGAAAACTAAGTGATTTTAAATGATTTGTTAACCATTATATACATTATTATTAAAAATAGAAACTAAATATACGTAATCACATTTACAACTAGTGTTGACGGAAGTGTGGTTCCTTTTTATAATCATGTTAATTAAAGTGACATAATTTGCAGGTTAAATAAATCAATGTTACTTAACGTGACATTATAAAGGGGTGAGTAAATGTCGCGCAAACTGATTTACAACGGCACGGTGCTTACTATGGACAGTGAAAATACGATCCATAAGTCGGGTTACGTTTATATCGAACATGATGTTATCCGTGAGGTGGGAGTGTGGAGGGGAGATGGCAGTTTAGATCATCTGAAAACGCAAGCGGCGTACGTTCACGATGCATCTGGAAAAGTGATCATTCCAGGAATTATTAATGGCCATACTCATTTATTTCAAACATTTATGAGAGGGGTGTCCGATCATTCGCCTTTGGCGGAGTGGCTTAGAGAAATCATTTGGCCGATGAGTCTGGCGATGGAGCCGGAAGATTTTTATTTAGCTGCACTGATTGGCTGCATCGAGAATTTGAAGTCCGGGGCTACTTACATCATGGACCATCATTACATTCACACGTATCCGGAGAATGACGAGAGCGTTCTTCGCGCGATGGTTGACTCCGGCATTCGCGGGCATTTGGCGCGCGGAGGGTCAGATCTGGCGGGTGAAGTTCGCCTGCGGGAAACCGAGGAGCAAATCTTTGGAGGCACGGATCGACTACTCGATGAGTGGGATGGTGCAGCGTCGGGTCGCATAAAGGTCGCGCTTGGACCGCTCAATCTGTACGGCTGCTCCCGGGGCTATCTGGAGCGCGCTGCTGTATTCAGCAGAGATCGCAAGCTAATCTCTCACGTACATGTGGCGGAGACAAGCGGGCAAATTGACAATACAATGGAACGTTACGGGCTTCGCAATCTGGAGCTGCTCCATGATGTCGGGCTGCTGGGCGAACAGACGCAAGTCGTGCACGGCATATGGCTCGATGATGGCGAGTTGGAGCTGATCCGCGATAAAAAAGCATCGGTCATTCATTGTCCGGTGTCCAACATGTATCTCGCTTCAGGCGTAGCGAGGGTTCCTGAGATGCTGCGAATGGGCATCAACGTAGCGCTCGGTACGGATGGACCGGGCAGTAACAACTGTCAGGACAATTTGGAAGTGCTGAAATTTACAGCCTGCTTGCACAAAGTCAATGAGTTGGATGCGACCCTGCTGCCGCCGATGGATATCCTTCGAATGGCCACTGTAAACGGAGCCAAAGCTGTAGGGAGAAGCGCGGATCTCGGAAGTCTGGAGCCGGGCAAAAATGCGGATCTGGTCACGGTAGATATGCAAAAAGCGCATATCAGTCCCGTTCATCGCGCAACATCCGCACTAGTTTACAATGCAAATGGCAACGATGTTGATCTGGTTATCGTGAACGGTCAGGTTGTTGTGGAAGGTGGCAAGAGCACATGGATCGATGAGCAGGAAGTGATCCAAAGGGCGCAGCAGCGTGTCGATGCGCTTCGTTCCAAGCTTTCTGCGCATTATCCGATTTTTTCAATCCAAGAATAATCCATGGATCACAATTTGAGGAGGATGATTGATATGGCTTTACAACGTTTGCATGATCCTGTGCTGGAAAATGATTGGCATGCGGTATATCTGGCATCGGAACTGAAAGATCAGCCGGTTGGCGTCATTGTTTTAGGGGAAAGAGTGGCCATTTACCGTTCGAAAAAAGGTGTCCACGCACTCCGGGATTTATGTATACATCGTGGAGCCATGCTTTCCAAGGGCTGGGTGAAAGACGATAACTTAGTCTGTCCATACCATGGTTGGCAGTATGATTCTTCAGGCCAGTGCGTCTGTATCCCTGCGCAACCGAAGGATGAGAAAATTCCGCTTCGCGCCAAAGCTGAAGTCTATGCTTGTCAGGAAAAGTACGGCTTCATCTGGGTTTGTATTGGTGAGCCGGCTGCGGCTCTGCCGCATTTTGAAGAGTTTGCAAACCCCGAGTATCGTCCGCTGCCTTGCGGTCCTTATCAAGTAGCGGCTGCCGGCACCAGAGTGATTGAGAATTTCACTGATTTTGCCCACCTCATGTTCGTCCACCAAAATCTGCTGGGACATCCGGATTACGCCGAGCTGCCTGATTTTCAAGTCGTTAAAGAAACAGAACGCATCTATATCGAAAATATCCCGATCTTTCAGCCGGTTGCCCATTCAGGCTCTGATAAAGAAGAGGGGACGACTTATGTATATATGAAGGAAGTGTACCGCCCATTATCGGCCAGATTGTCCAAGGCGGATCCGAGTAACGGGCAGACGCTCTGGATCATGTTAACGGTGCTGCCGGTTGCTGCGGAAGAATGCGTTGTGTTTATGATGGTTTCACGCAACTATGCCTTTGATGTGGATGATGCCGACTTTATCCGTTTCCAGGACATTGTTTTTGATCAGGATGCAAAAGTGATCGAAACGCAAAAACCGGAATTGCTGCCGCTAGATCTGCAAGTCGAGCTCAACCATAAGGTTGACCGGTTTTCAATTGCCTACCGTCGTTGGTTAAAGGAGCTTGGCGTCGTTGTTGGGACGATCTAATTTATGAGGAGGAGGTGTGTTCCATGCCGAGACTGGAAATATGACCTGACCGGCAGGGTGCATGCATGTGCATATCGGCCTAGCGCGTTGATGAGAAAATTTCTCCACGGGCGCTGGCGGTCTGAACGTGACTATTGGAACGGCTTGGGGAAAGAGGAGGTTTGTGAGATTTTATAACGCGGATGTTAATTTATAGATGCGATTGGAGCTAATGTTCGGGTTTTAATGAATTTATCGGTAAATTCACGCATGCGTTGTTTCAAAAACAATAAATATCCGTACTTTTATTGTGTGGAATCACAAACTATTGTTAGATTTATTGACTTGAACATGACATAAAACTATATTGGACTCAAGGAACAACGCTTTGTATAGAAAACCAAATTTGGAGGGGAAGTTGAGTATGAAATCATTCGATCGTAAGCATCCATTTTTCATGAAACGCACAGCAATAGTATCTTCAGGTCTAGTCTTGATGATGAGTATGCTTGCCGGCTGCGGCAGTACGGGTTCAAACGGCGCAACTTCAGCCCCAACTACAGCGGCATCACCGGCTGCAACTGCTGCTGCAACCACAGCTGCTACAACGACGCCAGCGGCAGCTAAAGCTGCAGTACCGGCGACCCTCATTTTAAATTGGTTTGCCGAGCCTGAACATGGCGGCAACTTTGCGGCGGTAGCCAAAGGCTTTTATAAGGATGCTGGGTTGGATGTAACACTCACGCCAGGCGGTCCATCGGTTTCGGCTACGCAAATTGTTGCTTCTGGCAAGGCGCAATTCGGTATGGCTAACGGCGACGATATTCTCGTAGCACGGCAAGAGGGAATTCCGATCGTAGCGATTGCAACATCTCTCCAGAAAAGTCCGCAAGCCCTCTTTTATCACAAAGAATCTGGCATTAAAGACTTCAGCGATTTGAACGGTCATAAGGTTTACGTGGCTTCCACGGCAAGCTTCTGGCAATTCATGAAGAAGAAATATAAATTAGACGGCGCACAGGAGATGAAATATACAGGTCAATTAGTGAACTTCGTAAGCGATAAAAGCTCCTTGACCCAAGGTTATGTCACATCCGAACCATTCACCCTCGATCAGCAAAAGGTTGAGTATGGTACGCTGCTGAATGCAGATTCCGGCTATAACATTTATGCCGGTGTTTACTTCACGACAGAGAAAATGATTGCCGAACATCCGGATCAAGTGAAGGCCTTCGTAGAAGCAACCGTAAAAGGTTGGGATTACTACAAGGATCACTGGGAAGAAATCAACCCTTCCATTAAAGAGAAAAACCCGGACATGGGCCTCGATATGATGAAGTTTAGCGCTCAGAAGGAAGTGGATTTTGCGTTTGGGGGCGATGCGGCAACGAAAGGTACGGGAATTATGACCAAAGAGCGCTGGGAAGAAGTACAAAAGCAATTGGTCGACGTTGGCGTACTGAAAACAGCGGAAGATATCAATAAAGTATTCACAACCCAATTCTTGCCTAAAAAATAAGGAAACGTTCAGGAGGTGGCGGCATTGGCTTCTACAATGAATATCGATCTGGTAAATGTTCGATTGCCGATGAAGGATGAGGAGTTTTTGTATCAAATATCCGTTCGCGATGGAATCTGGACTCGCATTCAACGTCAAGAGGCTGGTGCTGCCATTCCTGATTCTACTTTTTTGGAGGCGTGGAGACCTGACTCGGCGCAAGAGGGGGCGCCTGTTGCCCGAATTGATCTCGAGGGAAAAATATTGCTGCCGGGCTTTGTCGATGCGCATATGCATTTGGACAAATCGTTTTCCTTGACTTCCGTCGAAAATAGCAGCGGAACTTTGGAAGAGGCCGTTCGCAACTATGCCCAGGCTTCGCCTGCCTTTACGAAAGAGGAGATTCGATCAAGAATCGTACGTTCTGCTTTGCAGGCTCTGTCCTTCGGAACGACGCATATAAGGACACATCTGGATTTCAACTTACGTGCTTCTCGGGAGGTGGCGCTGCGAACCGTTGAAGCGGCGTTAGAGGCAAAAGCCATGCTCGAACCTTACATGACGCTGCAGCTATTCCCGATGATTCCTCATCATTTGGAATCGCTTGATGTTGGCGTCATCGAAGAAGCGCTTCGCATGGGTGTTGATGGCATTGGCGGAGCGCCGCATTTGTCATTAACAGCCAATGAAGACATTGACCGAATTTTTAAATTGGCGGAAAAATATGACTTACCGATCGATCTTCACTGTGACGAAACGGACAATCCGCTGATGCGCACTGCCGACTACATCGCGCTGCGAACAAAAGCCGAAGGCTATGCAGGACGGGTCACTGTCGATCATCTGTGCGCACTGGCTTCCATGACGGATGAAGATGCTGAAGAGATCATTGGCCGCATGGCTGATGCGGGCTTAAAAGCCGTATCCTTACCGGCAGTGAATTTGTATCTGCAAGGAAGACACGATCGTTTTCCGGTACGACGCGGGGTGACGCGACTGAAGGAAATTTGGCAAGCGGGCATTCCGATTGCCGTCGCTTCAGATAATATTCATGACCCGTTCCATCCTTTCGGAAGAGGGGATCTTCTCCAAATTGCTTTAATTGGCTCCTATGCCGCTCATATGGGGCGACCTGCGGATCTCCGCACACTGCTCAGGATGATCACTGATGTACCGGCGACGGTGCTGGGTTTGCCTGATTATGGCGTTGAGTTAGGTCATCAAGCCAATTTTGTTATATTGGATGGTCAATCGCCCGAAGAGCTGTTTACTTTATTGCCTGAGCGTCGCTGGGTTTACAGCCAGGGAGGCTGGAGAAGAATGGCGGCGGGTAAGGCGCAATGGCACGACCAGGAACTAAGCGCATTTTGGGAGGATGCAACAAAGACCGTTTCTTTCGGTAAACAAGCACTAGCGAAGGGGTGATGGGTCGCTAATGGCAAATATACTAGTGATTTATTACAGCGCATTCGGCCACGTGTTCCAAATGGCACAGGCTGTTGCGGAAGGCGCGAGCCAAGATGGTGAACATCAGGTTCGGGTTGTGCGTATTCCCGAAATGATCGGCCATGAAAACCGTGTCATCCAACAGGATAAAAATAGACCTGCTGCTGAATCGAAAACGTCTGTCGCTGCACAAACCCTATCTAATCAATTCCGTCTGACGGATCGTTACAGTAAATATGTTGCAACCCAGGCCATGCAAGGGGAAATTCGGATTGCCACGAACGATGACCTGCGTTGGGCAGACGGCATTTTATGGGGATTTCCAACTTATTACGGCTCGATGCCATCGCAAGTGAAGTTGTTCCTTGAATTCGCCGGTGAGCTATGTGTGGATGGTTCGCTGGAAGGAAAACCCACAGGGATTTTCAATAGCACAGCCTCGATTCACACGGGGCATGAGGCGACCATTTTAACCTCGATGGTTCCATTATTTCATTTTGGTATGATTTTCGTCGGACTTCCGTACTCGGAAAATCCCGAATATTTGACGGCTGACGCAATCGGATGTTCGCCTTATGGCGCATCGACTTTAGCTGGTCCGGATAGTTCGAGATCCCCGGATCAACGTGAATTGCTGATGGCGTCCCGCTTAGGCGCAAGAGTTGCAAATGTCGCTGAGGCTCTCCGGCAATTTGCAAAGGCATGATCATCGATTATATATGACTGATGATAAAAAGAACCTCTAAACGCAGCCGTTATCTGAATGGCTTCCATAGTGGTTTTCACATAACATTTTTCGGAGGTGTTGATCTTGCCACTACAACGTTATGCAGGAGCAGGTAAAGCTTGGGATCGCTATTTCTTCCCCCGATTGAGCAAAGTAGAAGTAGCGCAGCTGCGTAAGGAAGACGCGTTGATCGTTCTGCCTGTAGGCGCAATTGAGCAGCACGGACCGCACATGCCTGTTTTTACAGATACGCTAATATCCGAAGCGATGTTGACGGGAGCCTTTGAACTTCTCCCCGAAGATGCGAATATTTGGCTGCTCCCGGCAATTCCCTATGGAAAAAGCACGGAGCACTTAGGGCATCCGGGGACGATATCTTTATCGGCCACAACCTTAATGGCGGTTGTCATGGACATCGCCAAGAGCTTGAAAAAGAGTGCCTTCGAAAAGCTGGTGCTGGTCAATACGCACGGCGGCAATGCGGATTTGCTCAGCATGATGGCGCGTGAGATCCGTATCGAAACGGGAATGGCCGTTTTCCGGTTAGACCCGGGCGGTTTAGGTTCTGCTGACGAGTGGATCACCCCGAAGGAAAAGCAGTTCGGCATTCATGCCGGCGATATGGAAACCTCCGTTGTGATGGCGGCGATGCCGCATTGGGTCAACATGAATCTGGCCCAGGCGGAGTTTCCCAATTACCCGGATTCACGCTATTTGCAGCTGCGCTCCCGCGGTTTTGCTTGGGTGATGAATGATCTATCCCACTCGGGGATCTCCGGTGATGCTACACAAGCAACCGTGGAGAAAGGGCGGGCGATGCTTGAAAAATATGGGGCAGATATCGCGGAAGCACTGCTCGAATTCTCGAAGTTTAAGATGGACTCTTTGAAAATGAACAGGAGCTGATGACGATGAGCATAGATACATCTTTGATCGGGATGACGAACCGCAACCTAGAGTCAAAAGCCAATTTCGTAAGGATGGAAAACTTGTCAAAAACCTACCCCAACGGCACGGTCGCGTTGCAAGATGTCAATCTGACCATCAACGAAGGCGAGTTTCTCTGTTTTGTCGGTCCATCGGGCTGCGGGAAATCGACGATTTTTAAGATGATCACCGGGCTTGGTAAACCGAGCAAAGGGATGTTGAATGTGTTCGGAACGACGCCGAAGGAAGCCCGTAAGCAAAGCGATATTGCCTTCGTTTTTCAAGACCACACACTCCTGCCTTGGTCGACGGTCGAAGCCAACGTAAGGGTGCCGCTGGAGCTTCGCGGAGTCGATAAGAAAACGCAGAAGGCAGAAGCGGAGCGCGTGCTGGAGTTGGTCGGATTGAAGGACTATATGAAAGTGCTGCCCAGACAGCTATCCGGTGGCATGAAAATGCGTGTCTCCATTGCCCGTGCGCTCATATCAAGACCTAAGCTGCTGCTCATGGATGAGCCGTTTGGAGCTTTGGATGAAATTACACGCCAGACGCTGCAAATGGAGCTGCTCGGCATCTGGCAGCAGAATAAAGACATGACCGTGCTTTTTGTGACGCATAACGTGTTTGAATCCGTTTTTCTATCGACCAGCGTCGTAGTGATGACACCGCGTCCGGGTAAAATATCCGCGATAATTGATATTCCCGTACCGTTTCCGCGGGATGAGGGTTTCCGGACGAACGCGCAATTCGGCGAATTGGTTCGCGAAGTATCGGCTGCTTTGGAGCATTGATTAAAGGAGGAAAGGCCATGGCTGTTCATATAAGCTGGGAAAAAGAAATGCAGGATCTGCTTGGCGAAGACATCGTCACGCTGGATGGCGAAACAAGAGAAAAGCTATCCAAGGACTATTTTTGGTACTCACCGGTATTGGACCGTCAGTTGAAAAATAATAAGGCCGCTGACGTCGTTGCGCTTCCCCGCAATGAAGCCGAGGTGGCTGAGGTGCTTGCTTTTGGCTACCGCAGCGGTAAGCCCGTCACTGTTCGCGGAGCGGGTACAGGCAATTACGGTCAGGCCGTACCGCTGCAAGGCGGCATTGTACTGGATTTAAGCCGCATGGATGAAATTCTGGAAATCAGCCCTGGTTATGCCCGTTTGCAATGCGGAGTCCGTCTGGCCACAATCGATAAAAAAGCCCGTGAACATGGACAGGAAATTCGTATCTATCCAAGCACCTATGTCAAAGCTACTGTAGGTGGTTTTGTCAGCGGCGGATCCGGGGGCATCGGTTCCATTACCTACGGGAACTTGTGGGATGGCAACGTGTTGGAAGCTGTCATCTATACCATGGAAGATAAGCCTCAGCGCTTAGTCGTAAGCGGCGATGATTTGTTCAACTACATTCATAATTACGGGACAACCGGCATTTTAACCGAGGTGACGATTCCACTGGCTCCGCGTACGGAGTGGGCGCAGGCTATTGCACAGTTCGACACCTTTGAGCAGTCGATGCTTTTTGGTGAAGCCTTAGCGAGGGACGAATCCATCCGTAAGCGTCTTGTTGCGCCGATGGAATGGCCGATTCCTTCCTATTTCATACCGTTCGGGAAAGTCATTAAGCCGGATATGGCAGCGGTTATGCTCGAATTCGCTGAGGGTACGCTCGCGCAGGTAGAAGCGTTAGCTCAGAGTTACGGCGGCCATTTGGGGCATGTCATTGAAGCGGAAAAATACCGTAAAACGATCGGTGTTTCCGATTTTACCTGGAACCATACGACATTATGGGCGATGAAAACGGACCCTGCAATGACTTACCTGCAAGCTGGATTTAAGCTGGATCGTTATATGGAGCAAGTGCGAATGCTGAAAAATAAATACGGCGATGAGGTGCTAATGCATTTCGAATGGGTAAAAGGCGGAGGCGCGTTGATTCCAACCGCACTGCCGGTTGTTCGTTTTCAAAGCGAAGAACGCTTGTATGAAATCATTGACTACTGCGAGTCGATCGGCGTGAGGATATTTGATCCCCATACTTGGGTGCTGGATCACGGCGGGCGCGGTGAAGTCGGAAGCATGGAGCGGAAAAAACGCCAAAACGACCCGAAAGGGCTGCTCAATCCCGGGAAAATTGTTTATGAGATGTGAATGAAAGGAGAAATTGAATATGGCTGTGGACTCAAAGTATTTGCAGATGTTACCGGACGAAATTTTTCCTGCCCGCGAGCGTGCGGCTTGGGCCAACCGTCTCGAAGAAGGCGCCACGCCGGGGCGCGCATTTTGGGCATTTTTGAAGCACGTGGCTCCGCCGTTAGTCGCGTTTATTGTTTTTATCGGAGGCTGGGAGCTGATCGCCTACCTGGTGAAAGCGCCGGTGTACCTGGTGCCGAAACCATCGGATATTGTGGCGGCAGCGATAGAAAATAGAAGTGCGCTGTGGGTTTCGGTTTCCACGACGACACTTGAAGCTGTGCTGGGATTCTTCATGAGCATCATTTTGGGTGTACTCGGTGCGATCCTGCTGGCCATGTCCAAATGGATTGAGAAAGGCGTATACCCTTATGCGATCATCTTGCAGACGATCCCGATCGTAGCGATCGCCCCGCTCATCGTGATTTGGTTCGATGCGGGGATGAA
Source organism: Paenibacillus sp. GCM10027628 (assembly GCF_042676385.1). NCBI lineage: Bacteria > Bacillati > Bacillota > Bacilli > Caryophanales > Paenibacillaceae > Paenibacillus > Paenibacillus sp. GCM10027628. The sequence continues at coordinate 115,072 of NZ_JBHTHA010000001.1, read as the reverse complement.
TGCCATCGTCATCATTGCGTTTTTAATCGGTTTTTTCCCGATGCTCTCCAATACGCTGATCGGGCTGAATTCGACAGATCAGAACATGAGTAACCTGTTCTATCTGTATAATGCTAACGCTTTTCAAACGATGTGGAAACTGCGCATTCCGGCTGCTCTGCCTTACATTGTCGCTGGTCTTAAAATCTCTTGTACGCTGTCGGTCGTAGGCGCGATCGTCGGTGAGTACATCGCCGGAATCGGCGGCGGCCAGGGCGGACTGGGCTATGCCATTACTTATGCCGCAGCGCGCTTGAAGACGCCTTACTTATTCGCTTGCGGACTCTCCGCCTCGGCGTTGGGAATCTTGTTTTTCTTATTAGTTAATGCCTTTGCCAAATGGATGCTGAGCTCCTGGCATGAATCGGAAATGAGAAAAGATAATTAATGGGAAGAACAATGCGGCAAAAGAGGGTGATCCTACGTGTTGGATTTAGTCGTTCGAAATGTTCGTCTGTTGGATGGAATGGGGAATGAGCAGCAGCTTGTCGACGTAGGCGTGAATGGTGATAAAATCGTTGCTTTGGGGACTGTTGCAGAAGCTGGAGCGAGGGAAATCGATGGGAGCGGACATGTGCTGCTCCCTCCTTTTGTCGAGTCGCATATTCACCTCGATACGGTGTTAACGGCAGGAGAGCCCGCCTGGAACGAAAGCGGTACGCTCTTCGAAGGCATCGGGCTCTGGCAACAGCGCAAGCAAGCACTCACCTATGAGGATGTGCTTGCACGGGCAGAGCAAGTGCTTCGGATGCAGATGTTAAACGGTGTTCTCTTCGTGAGAACACAAGCGGACATCTCAGACCCGAAGCTCACGGCCTTGCGCGCGCTCCTCGCGCTGCGCGAGCGCGTCAAGCCCTACATGCACGTGCAAGTCATCGCCTTTCCGCAGGACGGCATCCGTGCATGCCCGGGCAACGAGCAGCGCCTCGAAGAAGCGCTGCTGCTGGGTGCGGATGGCATCGGCGCCATCCCGCACCTGGAACCGACGCGCGAGGAAGGCGTCGCCTCGCTCGAGATCTGCTTCCGCCTTGCGCAGAAGCATGGCTGCTTCGTCCATATTTTCTGCGACGAAATTGACGATGCCCACTCCACCTTTCTCGAAACGGTGGCGCATCTGGCAATGCGTTCCGGTTTGCGGGAACGCGTCACGGCCGCCCATGCGAGCGCTTCGGCCTATTACGGCGATGCGTACTACCAGAAAGTGGAGGGTATGCTGGCGCGTTCGAGCGTCAATGTTGTATGCTGTCCGCTCATCAACAGTGCGATGCAGGGTCGGTTCGACAGCTACCCCAAAGGGCGCGGAATCACGCGCATCAAGGAGCTGTGGAGAGCTGGAGTCAACGTCAGCATCGCGCATGACGACATCCAGACGCCGTTCTATCCGCTCGGCACCGGCAATATGCTGCAAGCAGCCCACATGGCCGCGCACCTGGCACATATGACGGGCCGTGAGGAAGTCGCCGAGCTCGTGCGGATGGTTACCATCCGCGGGGCGAAGACGCTGCAGCTTGAGTCATATGGCTTAGCGGTAGGCCATCCAGCTAGTTTCATTCTGCTGGAGGGCAGCGATGCCATGGATCTTGTACGGCGGCAGCCGGCTTGCCGCTATGTCGTGAGCCATGGCCATGTTGTGGCTGAGACGCAACCTGCGGTGAGTCGGTTGCATGCAGCATTTGTAAAATAAAAAATGAAGTGAATCCAATAAACCCCTTGCGAAAAATCGCAGGGGGTTTTAGCATTATTTTCCTAACGTTTACTTAAATCGAGAAGGATAATATCGAAATTCGTCGAAAATTAGATGATATTGTATTATTTTGTAATTAAACTAGGGAGGGTGAATGTTTGTGCAAGCGATCCATAAATATCTCTTGATCCCTATTTTGTTTATTTTGATTAGCTGCGGAATGGTCTCGCCACCGGTGCAAGCTGCGGGTCAAGATGATATGAAGACGATACCTGAGTGGAGTATTATGTGGGGTGGGCCTGATTCTGTTGAGGAGTTAGTGAAGGGGACGGGGGAATGGATTGCCGTATCGGATCTTAGAAATTCTTCGGCTAAGCCTGAAGGCATAACTTCCGCTTGGATTAAAATAAAGTTACCTGCAACTCTTCCAAACCATTATGGAGTTTTCATAAGCGAATTATTTACGCAACATCTTGCAGTATACTTAGAAAACCAGCTAATTCAAGAAAATCATCGTAATTTCCAATTTGATGTTCAACGATTATTAATTCCACTAAGTAGCGAAGACGCAGGAAAAACGGTATACCTAAAGTTGGGAACAGCAATGACTAGAATAGGCATACACTCCGACATACAAATTGGACAAAACTCTAATCTAATCCAACGTTATGTAATCCAAGACATGGGTAACATTATTCTTGGTTTTGCATTTCTTTTTATTGCTTTTATTATGCTAATTAGTTCAATGTTTCTAAAAAAAGTACAGCTTACCAGTTGGATATCATTAATAATCGTTATTTTAGCAATGGGTACAATCTTTATTACTTCTGTACCTTTTATTTACGACTATTATTCGGAGTATGGGACAGTCATTTCGAATATGTTTGATATAGCATTAGCTGTATGCTTGCCATCATTAAGTTATTATTTCGAAAAAATATTTGATAGCCCAACTGAGCTAAGCCTGTTTCGTAAATTTAGAAAATTTCAGATACTCTACTCAGTATTCCTATTAAGTTTTATGATTGTTAATCAATTTCTTTCTTTACATCTTGCAAAGATGTACTTTACAATTTCTGTAACAATTCAAGGCAGCATTATGTTAGTACAGTTTGTCTTGCTTTTGGGGTTCTCGTTCAGATATGTTTTAAGAGGCAACAAAGATGCAGTGATCTTTTCAACGGGGTTTGGTTTTTTTTCTTTAATGGGCGTCATCGATCTATTTTGGTTTTATTTCAGCAAACAAATGCATGAGTTATTTTTATGGAAATGGGGGATGGTTGGTTTTATCATCATGCTGATCGTCATTTTGGGAAGACGCTTGGCTACATATCAAGATCAAATAGTGAATTATTCGAGAGAACTTGAATTTTATAACAAACAATTGCTACAATCTGAGAAAATGGAGATTATTAGTGCGTTAGCAGCATCAATTGCTCACGAAGTAAGGAATCCATTGCAAGTTACACGGGGATTTTTACAATTAGTTGCTGGTAAATCCGATACCAAAAATAGACAGTATATGGAGATGGCAATAGATGAATTGGATAGAGCTTCACATATCATTACTGATTTTTTAACATTTGCCAAGCCTCAAATGGAAGATCTGTCCGAGTTAAATGTTTCTAAAGAGTTGAAACAGATTGAAGGAATTATTGTTCCTTTAGCAACTTTGCATGGCGGAAAGGTTTTGGTAGATATACCTCAGGAGCTGTATATACGTGGAAATTCATCAAAACTAAAGCAAGCACTTATTAATATTATTAAAAATAGTATCGAAGCATTCCATAAAGAGGGTCAAATTGATATTTGGGCTTATAAAGAAAATGGAAAGGTTTTTATTCATATAAAAGATAATGGTGAAGGAATCGAATCTTCAAAACTTGCGAAATTAGGAGAACCGTATTTTTCCACGAAAACGAAGGGGACTGGGCTTGGATTAATGGTAACTTTTCGTATTATCGAAGCCATGAGAGGAAGTATCGAATTCAAAAGTCAGATTCAAGTTGGAACTGAGGTCATTATTAAGTTACCTGCGTTTAATTCTTCATGAATATGGTATAAAAAAAGTGCTTCACGTAAGTTTACGTGGGCACCTTTTTTTATGTTTAATTACCAGTAATCTAGTGTTGTGGCTTCACTGTTTGCAGAGATCAAGGCTGGGTTCGAAGGAATGACTAAAACAAATTGCTCTTTAGTCTCTTCGACTGCTTTAATCTGAATATTGTCAGGAATATCGATGCCAAACGCTTCTTTTAAAGCTGTCTTTGGGTCAGATAAAAGCTGTTTTTTAAAAGTTTCGTCTTCCCAAGCTTTTTGGATAATTTGTGATTTTAAAATTTCTTCAGCTGACATCATGATCACTCCTTGTTAATTGGGTATATTTACCTACAAGGAAATTATACCATGGTCTACCAATATTATCTATTAAAATTCACTAAAATTCGACATATTTTGAGAAAATAGAGGCGCCTCACCTAGCTTGATGGGTACTTCGAATAAAACTTGAGCGTGAAATTACCATTCAGATCTAGGACTTTCTGTAATATCTAATATTTCAGTTGGATTCGCGGGTAGGACGAGAATCAGTTGGGAATTAGTTTCTTCAGCAATTTTAATCTCGACGTTATCCGGAATCTCAATGTTAAATGCTTTCTTAAGTGCTCCTTTAGGATCTGATACAAGATGATTTTTAAAAGCCGTATCCTGCAATGCTTTTTGAACTATTTTAGTTTTAAGAATTTGCTCAGCTGACATGCTATCACTCCCAAAATGGATTTAATTACAGACGTGTCTTGATAAAAAATAGTTAAATCCGCCTAATGCTAGTTTCTCTCTATTCGTTGTGATTTCGTTCGCTGCTGTGAGTAAGTTGTTCACTAATGAATCATGGAATGCGAAAAGTTGTGGAATATGAAGCTCTAATTTCTTTAATTCTTCGTTATTTTTTGAAGCAATCTGAGCGTATATGGTAAGAAAGTCATGCACATACAACTGCTGTTTCACCAATTCAGAGGTTAGAATGGTCAACGCTGGGAGTTGAAGATGAGAGCTCATCAATGACAATAGACAGTTATAAGCACCATCCGCCATATCTTCTGGCCAATCTGCCCAATCGTCCAACATTTGCAGGGTTACTAATACCTGGTTGATCGCTTGATCGGCCTTCAGAATCAAATATGACTGGTTTGAAAGAACTAGCGCTCCGGTACTAGCAAACTTGACTGGACTTGCCTTTTTAGCAACCATCCCTATGTCGTTCATGAAATAATTCTTGTTACTCTCGTTCGAAACGGCCTCTGACCACTCTTTTACGTATTTATCAAAATAAGTCCAGAATGCTGAATCCGATGGAAATAACTCGCGATAAATAGATAGATACTGCAAATAAAATAAGTTACCGAGCGGTAGTTTATCCCTGTGTTCACCCGTTGGTGAGTCCATAACATCGTCTTGTATGAAGAAATAAAGCATGACAAATACGTTCGCAAGAGAAAGTTTTTTGATTGTTTCTTGAGGTAATGGAGCTAGGTCTGACATCCAGAATGGAAGAAGGTAACAGATGTAGTTTTTAGTGCTATCTTCTTTAGTAGCATCGAACTTAGATAGATAGGTGAGACCGAGTTGATCTAGTGGAGCCGGGAATTTGGAAATGATATTTTTAGAGACTGCAAATATATCAGCCAATTCCCTTTTGTAGGCTTCGAACCAATTCATATGTTATGTCCTTTACTATGAGATTACCATACATCTTTCATAACGCTCGTGCCATCCAATACATTAGTCGGATTCGTAGGAATGACAAGTACATGCTGGTTCGCAGTTTCCTCGACTGTCTTAATCTCAATATGATCAGGAATCAAAATATCAAATGCCTCTTTAAGCGCAGCTTTCGGGTCAGAAAGAAGCTTCTCTCTAAAAGATGCGTCTTCCCAAGCTTTTTGGCTAATTTTTGCATGTAAAATTTGATCTGCTGTCATCCATATCACTACTAGTAATTGGGTATATTTACCTACAGGAAAAAGCATACCATGAATTACCGGAAATTTCCACCAATATTCTACCTAATTCGACAATAAAAAGTCATGCCAAACATATGAACCTGATGCGTGGCCGTAGGATGATAAAGCCAAGTCTCCAGCTCATCCAACAAATCAAGTGGAATCGGACCTGAAACATTCGATTGTGCTACTAGTTTCATATAGGCATATAGTTTTTGTTTAATTTCGGTTTGATCAGCTGAGATGCTATACGTTGTTGTTTGTTCGTGTAACCATCCGTAGTGCTCCATTTCAATTCTAAGAGCGTCTTTCACATCAAGGAAACGATTCTTAATAATCCCCTGGCGGGACTGCTTGTACAAAGCACTAAACAAAGGCAGCTGCTCGTTATCGTTCAATTTCTCATTATCAATCTCGATGACGAGGATCGTTGATTCAGCATGGGTTACCGATCGAAGCCAGTTGCTGAAATGTTTCTTATCCGGCAGATGGTGAATTACCAGCCGAAGAATGACTAAATCAAAGGGCTGGGTTACAGGCAATTCCTCATAGCTCATACGATGGAACTGCATCTTTTCATTGGCTTTGCCTATTGCCTTTTGAAATATACCCTCGTCATATTCAACCCCAACCAACTCAGCCGTTGGGAAGCTTCCATGCACCTTACTCAAATAGGCGCCATTCCCGCAACCTACATCCAGTATTCTTTTGCCTTCCAGATGCATGGAGGAAAAGAACAATTCATGCTCAAGCGAATAAAAGAGATCCGCCGTGATCGCCAGCATCTGATCAAAATTGTCGATATGATTTTTCATGACAGAGTCTCCTTGGATTGTTTCACGTTCCCCGCTGCCTTCATCCGCTCCAAAACCAACTCCACCTTCAACAAATGCTGCATCATCCGATCCGCGGCCAGCGCCTCATTTTGCTCCTGAATGGCCTCATAAATGCCTGTATGTTCCTCCAAAAGCTGCTGACCGGAAGCCAGCTCAGAAAAGAACCAAAGTCTACGGGAGTCACCCATGCTTTCTTGCATCCTCTTGGTGAGCGAGTCCATCATCTGAATAAATAAAGTATTATGTGTCGCTTTGGCAATCTGTAGATGAAATTGCACATCGGCTTCTTCGGACTCCTGTTCATTCTCTAGCGCTTCTCGCATACGAACAAGAATTTGATTCAACAGCTCAATATCTTCTTCCGTTCTACGTTTCGCAGCAAGCGAGGCGCATCCCGATTCAATATATTTACGAATTTCGAGAATTTCCTGAAAAGATTCTTTCTTATGAAAAAAGTCGCCGGCATCCGGCAGCGGCTCGCTAGGCAGCACTTGGCTGACGAAGGTGCCTCCGCCATGGCGAATGTCGAGCCAGCCCATCGCTTTCAAAGCGCTAAGCGCTTCGCGAATGGTGGAACGCCCGACATTGAAGCCTGCGGCCAGGTCTACCACGGAGGGCAGACGGTATCCAGGCTCATATTCGCCGGATTCGATGCGCTGCTTCAACTGGGCTAGGACGATGTCCGATCCTTTTTGCGGTTTAACGGATGGAAATGAAGATGACATGCTCGGACCTCCCAAAAACTTATATACATCTATTCAAGCATACGATATAATTGTTGAAAAGTCATCAGATGACCTGTTCACTTTGCGGTCTTTTATGAAAGGAGCCTAGCCATGTTAGCTGAATCCATTCGAATAAAGCTTCGTCAGATCGTAGGCGATACCTGGTTTAAAGACGATCCTGAAGCTCTGGTTACCCATTCTTACGATGCCACGCCCATGGTGCAATCCATGCCGGACGGTGTGATCTATCCGAGTACTTCTGAGGAAGTGGCTGCGATACTCAAGATCGCAAACGAGCACCGCATCCCGATTATAGGTCGCGGAGCGGGAAGCAATCTCTGCGGAGGAACGGTCGCGGTCGAGGGCGGCATTGTGATGGTGATGAACCGCATGAATCGGTTGATTGAGATCGATCAGGACAATCTCACCGCTACGTTTCAGCCGGGACTCAATACGAAGGAGTTTCATCTTGCGGTTGAAGCGCTGGGGTTATTTTATCCGCCTGATCCGAGCAGTATGGTTGTGTCTACGCTGGGCGGTAACATCATGGAATGTGCAGGTGGGCTCAGAGGGCTCAAGTACGGCACGACCAAAGATTATGTGATCGGTTTGGAAGCGGTGCTGCCTTCCGGCGAGATCATCCGTACGGGCGGCAAGCTTTATAAAGATGTAGCCGGCTATGACTTAACCAAGCTGCTGGTCGGTTCCGAGGGGACGCTTGCCATTATCACGGAAGCTACGGTCAAGCTTTTGCCTGCTCCCAAGTATAAAAAGACGATGCTGGCGATGTACGAAGACATCTATGCCGCAGCAAAAACGGTCTCAGCGATCATCGGCCATCAAATTATTCCGGCAACGCTGGAATTTATCGATAATCCGACGCTGCGTGTTGTCGAAGCATTTAACAAGATCGGGTTGCCGTTAGACATGGAGGCTGTCCTGCTGATCGAGCAGGATGGCAGCGATATGTCGGCGGTTGAACAAGATATTGAAGCAATTACGCGGATCTGTAGGGAGCAGGGGGCGGCGGAAGTCAAAATTGCGAGCAGCGCCCAAGAGGCGGAAAAGCTCATGATGGCGCGCCGCAGTGCGCTTTCTACGTTGGCGAGAATTCGTCCGACTACGATTCTGGAAGATGCCACGGTGCCTCGCTCCAAAATTGCGGACATGGTCATTGAAATCAACAAGATAGCGCAAAAATACAACGTGCAAATTTGTACGTTCGGACACGCAGGGGATGGCAATTTACATCCCACATGTACGACGGATGTGCGCGATCCTGATGAGATCCATCGCGTGGAGCTGGCGTTTGAGGAGATTTTTGATGCGGCTATTCGGATGGGGGGCACTATTACCGGAGAACATGGCGTCGGCATGATGAAGGCGCCATATCTGGAGTGGAAGGTCGGAACAGCAGGTATAGAGCTGATGAAAGGGATCAAACATGCATTCGATCCGAACCATATCATGAATCCGGGCAAAATCTTTGCCAAGGAATCGCGCAAAAGGTTGGTGGTTCAGCGATGAATGAGGCTTTATCCATCAAGCCCAAACTTGCTGCGACGAGTCCGAATCCGCTCACCGAACGGTTAAAACTTACGCTCAATTACGATGAGCTGAGCAACTGCATCCGTTGCGGCTTCTGTCAGCCGTCTTGTCCTACGTACAAAGAAACCGGCTTGGAAGCGGCGTCCCCCCGGGGGCGTATCGCTCTGATGAAAGCTGTCGTGGACGATCTCATGGTGCCGGACAGCTCCTTTCAAAAGCAGATGGATCTCTGCCTCGGCTGCCGAGCCTGCGAGCCGGTCTGTCCTGCCGATGTCAAATACGGCCAGCTATTGGAGCAGACTAGAGATGCCATCGAAAAACATACCGATCACCGCTGGTGGATCAAGCCAATTCGGAACCTGGCGTTCCAGCAGCTATTTCCCAACCAGAAAAGAATGCGCCTGCTCGGCTCAGCACTTCGTCTCTACCAACGTTCCGGCATACAAGGACTCGTACGCAAATCAGGCATGATGAGCCTGTTCCCGGAATCAATGAGCCAAATGGAACGCATCTTGCCGGAGGCTTCTTCCCGAGGCGTCGTGGAGCAGCTTGGCACTTATGTGCCTGCTAAGGGTGGCAAGAAACCGATCGCAACGGTCGGGATGTTCCGGGGCTGCATTATGGATGTGCTGTTCACGGAAACGAATATGAATACGGTGAAATTGTTATCTGAAGCTGGCTTCGATGTGGTCATCCCGCCAACGCAGAACTGTTGCGGTGCACTCCATGCGCATAGCGGCGAGCTTGATCAAGCCAAGGAGCTTGCGCGCAAAAACATCGACGCTTTTCAAGCGTCCGGCGTGGATTACATCATTTCGAATGCAGGCGGCTGCGGGGCATTGTTGGTCGAATACGGCCATCTGCTGCATGACGATCCTGAGTATGCGGCGGCGGCGTTGAAGTTCGCCGGGAACGTGAAAGATGTCAGCCAGATGTTGATGGAAAAAGGCAGCATACCGAAGTTCTCGGTTGCCAAGCCTGCCTCCGATCAGAAGCAGGTTTCAATTACCTATCAGGATTCTTGCCATTTGCGCAACGTTATGAAGGCCGGCAACGCTCCGCGCGATCTGATGAACCGAATCGAAGGGGCTCAGTTGGTCGAACTAAGAGGCGCAGACCGCTGTTGCGGTTCGGCAGGTATTTATAATTTGGTGCAGCCCGAGATGTCGATGGATATTCTTGATCATAAAATGGAGCATGTGAAAGAAACGCGCGCACATTATTTGCTGACCAGCAACCCGGGCTGCTTGCTGCAAATGAAGCTGGGGATTGAGAGGGAGCAAATGTCCGGCCAGATGAAGGCTGTTCATATTGTGGACTTTTTATATGAACATTTAGTGGATTGACTGATGCGGGAAAAATAAAATACTTAAACAGTCGGTAAAGCCCTATAAGTCTACAGTTCCCCCTTACCCGTCGTGGAAAGAACCAGGGTCGCTAATAGAGAACATTTTGACGCATTTGATGGGTAAATGACCGCCAATCAGGCTTCGAACGAATAAAAGTCCATAATTAGCGAAGATTGTTCGTTGTTTATGGACTTTTGTTCTTTCGAGCCCCGAAATGACCATTTCGCCGAAATTTAGCGTCAAACTTATTCGCTAATAGCGACCTTTGGTCTTTGTCAAGCAGGTGACCCGAAGGTTACCCCCCATTTCTTTGAAAGTACCAATGGTTGCATGATGTGCAATCGAATCAGCGAAGCAGGCTGAAAAACGAGAAAAATCCGCCCCTATTCCGGGACGGATTTCTTCAAATTAATGCTCAGCCAGCTTAATCGCTTGGCGGACGAATCCGTCCGTCTGACTAAGCATGAGTCGTGCCTCGGCAACGCTGACGTTAGCCAGGATCATGACGATCGCCGTTTTCACATGACCGCCAGCCTCATTATAAGCGGCGTTCACCGCTTCCTCGGATGCGCCTGTTGCCATGCGGATAATCCGCTTGGAGCGGAAGATCAATTTTTCGTTGGATGGATGGAGGTCCACCATCAGGTTTTGATACACTTTGCCGATGCGGATCATCGCCGATGTGGAGAGCATGTTCAGAATCAGCTTTTGTGCCGTCCCTGATTTCATTCGTGTAGAACCAAGAATGACCTCAGGTCCGACGACCGCTTCGATCATGAGCTGCGCAAGTTCGGCCATAGGCGTGCCGTAATTGTTGCACAGACCGATGACGGTGGCCCCCAGTTCGCGGGAACGTTTCATAGCCCCCAGTACATAGGGGGTGCGGCCGCTTGCGGCAATACCCACTACCACATCATGCTCCCCGACGCCATGAATGTCCATATCTTGTGCGCCCAGCTCTTCGTTATCTTCCGCCCCTTCTACTGCGTCTTTGATCGCTCTTTCACCGCCGGCGATGAGGCCTTGTACCATAGAAGGCTCTGTGCCGAACGTCGGCGGACATTCTGAGGCATCGAGGATGCCGATTCTCCCGCTCGAACCGGCTCCGACATAAAGCAATCTGCCGCCATGGCGAAATGCCGCTACAATATAATCAACCGCTTGAGCGATCTGAGGGAGGATGCCTTGGATGGCATCGGCGACCCCGCGATCTTCTTCATTGATGAGCGTAACGATTTGCTCGGATGAAAGCTGATCGATATCAAACGTTTTGCTATTCGGCTGCTCGGTCGTTAATTCATTTAACAAATGTTGCATCAACGGACACTCCTTTACCTTCTATAGTTGTTCCCATTTTGCGCAAAGTCCGTTAGATGGTTCTTTGAACTTGTTCTACGGCTTCAATGACTTTTCGCCGAATATCTAGATGAACAGGACGGCCGTACGCGAGTTCTAATGCCCATAATATGGCTCCAGTTGCAGGTGGAACTTGCAAAAGAATGAAGCGACAATGGCGATTGCTGAAGTTAGCCACATAATTTTTATAACTTTGCAGCAGTAGCGGACTTTCCGCCTTGACCCAAACAGATCCTGCCAAAATGATGTCGACTTCATGACCGAAATCCAGATTGTGCATGCAGCCGACAGTGGAGTAGGCCAGTTGTTTGGCCGTATTATCCAGAATATGCAGAGCTACGGGATCCCCGATGTCGGCAGCAGCGAACAAAATTTGCACCAGTTTGGTAGTAGGGATTGTTCGCTTGAACATGCCGTCCACGGCAAATTCGATAAACAGTTCTTTGCCCGGTAGTTGCAGAAGTTCCATGACGGGCGCCGTCATCTGGGTTTCCGGACCCAGGCGGTAGAAATAATCGTACACAGAACGAAGCACTTTTCTTGCGAGAAAAAATCCACCGGCTTCATCGCCGGATAGCTCGCTGCCCACGCCGCCTACCTGAAGGCGGTTTCCGCTTGGAGAGATGCCGCCGGTGGAGGCGCCGGAGCCATTAATGGAGCAAATGCCGAAGCCTTTTTCACTGCCGGCTTTTACCCCCAAGAAAGAGTCGTTGTCCACGGCATAGTGCGTGAAGCCGATCCGTTCAATGACCTTGCTTAAATGTTCCTTTTGTGATGGAATGTCCGCGCCAGCTAGGCCAAAGGCGCCGGCTGCAAGATTATCCATGGACAGCCGGTTGCGTGTAAGCAACTGCTGAATATTCTCATTCATGATTCGGTATGTGCTTGTATAGGCATCGGGAAACTGCTCATGACTGCATGTGCCTGTGTGAATATGATCGACAAAGTTTCCTTGAAGATCAAACAGAAAATAGTCGGTTTTGCTATTCCCGCCATCAACGCCAATGATATAGTTCTTGTCTGTCATGACGACTTCTCGTTAGTGAAAAATTGTGGGAGATAGGCTTTATGAGCTTCTTTTAACTCATTAAAGCAATTCGCAGCCGTATGATAGTCACCGACTAACGGATTCATCAACAAGGCGCGCATGGCGGCATCCTCGCTGCCGCTAACGGCTGCAGCTACGGTCTCGCGCTCGTAGGCTTTAACCATACGCATATAATCAATGATATGCTGATTGCGGAAATCGTGAACCTGAATCGGCTCGGCGCCATTTTTACCAACAACCGCACAAACCTCCACGGCATCGGAGTCTTCCATGAAGTCTAGTGCGCCATTATTAAGCAGGTTGACGACATGTACCTCTTTTTTGTCGTTATAGATCGCATCCACTAGACTGATGGCCACTTCCGAATAGTTGGCGCCACCGCGTGTGGAAAGCAGATCAGGCTTGATATGAAGCTTAGCGTCCATGTAGATGTTGAGAAGCTCCTCCTCGATCTGCATACATTTTTCGCCGCGTGTCAGTTCACTTTCTTTAAGCAGTTTCAGCTTCTTATCTTTGAAGTAATAATATTCCAGATAAGAGGAAGGGATGGCTCCTACCATTTGAACGAATTCTTTGCTGAATCCGCTGGAAGGAATATTTTTCATAGCTTCACTGTTAAGTCCCATGTCTAGCGCCGTTTTCAAATAATCCGTGCCATCCTGCTCAATGGATGTAATCCAACTGAGATGATTCAATCCAACGTAGGTAAAGCTGGCACTATCCAGCTGCAAAGTTTCGCGAATGCTTTTAAACATGTTGAAAGGCACATTGCAAAGACCCAGCATCTTTACATCGGTATGGTTAAGCAGCGCTTCTGTAATAATGCCGGCCGGATTGGAGAAGTTGATGAGCCAGGCATCCGGACAAAGTTCTTTCATGCGCTGCGCAATATGCAGCATCACCGGAATCGTGCGCATGGCTTTGAAAAATCCGCCGATCCCGCAGGTTTCCTGGCCAATTAAATCGTATTTCAAAGGAATGGTCTCATCGAGTACTCTGGCAGGCAGCTTGCCCACGCGGATTTGACACAACACAAAGTTCGCATTCAGCAGCGCTTCATCCAAATTTTGCGTCATGACCACCCGGCAAGGAAGATTTTCCGCCTGTATCATGCGTTCGCAGAGCCGGCCAACAATATCGAGCTTTCTTGCATCAATATCCATAAGAACCAGCTCATCTATGGGCAATCCATCCTTGCGTTTCAGCATGCCCTCAATCAACTCCGGAGTGTAGGTGCTGCCTGATCCAATGATGGCTATTTTCAACTTATGACTCATCCCATGATCCACCCTTCCATTACTCAATCTTCGACGCCATTATAGCATTGAATTCTGAAGGTCTGCAATAAAAATTAGAAATAAAATTTTAATATGACTTATATATTTTGAAATAAATTTTCTTTCATTTTTCGGTTTTCACTCCAATATGAATCTTGTATTTTTGAAACATTACACTTATGATGAAATTAAATTTCACAACTTGAATCTAGGATGAGTAGGGATAACATGTCGATTAATGATAATATTTTAATTAAAATTCGGGATATGAAAGACAGTCTGACGCCCGTAGAGAAGCTGGTCGCAGAGTATATCCTGGAGAACGTAGAGGAAATCCCTCATCTTTCGATTAAAAACCTTGCTCAACTGACGAAAACCAGCGACGCTTCTGTTCTTCGTTTCTGTAAAACCATGGGTTATAAAGGTTACCGTAATTTTATTGTCAGCATATCGGCTACGCTCGGATCCAGAGACGAGGAGCACAAGGATCAGTATACCGATATTCAGCCCGGCGATGATCTCTCTACGATTATTTCGAACATTGCCCGCAATAATAGCAAATCTATTGAAGATACGCTCAGCGTCATCGACAAGAATGAAATTGCCCGTGCCGTTAAAGTGTTGCGCGAATGCAAACGGATCGCCTTTTTCGGTATCGGTGCGTCCGGCTTGGTCGGCATCGATGCGGAGCAGAAATTTTCGCGGATCAACAAAATATGCCACACCTATACGGACGGACACAGTCAGCTTACTGCAGCAACCCTGCTGGATAAAAATGATGTGGCGATCTTTATATCGAACTCCGGCACGACGGTGGAAATTCTCGATTCGCTGGACATTGCTAAAAAGAATGGCGCTTGTATTATCGCGATTACCAAGTATAACAAAAGCGAGCTTGCGGATAAGGCGAATATTGCGCTGAGTATTTCTACGCCGGAGGTAACCATCAGAAGCGGTGCGATGGGCTCGCGAATCGCTATGCTAACCGTCATTGATATTCTTTTTGCAGGGGTAGCCAGCGCGGAGTATAAGAATGTGAAGAAGTTTTTGACCAAGACTCACGATATTATCGCGAGCAAGCATCGCAAATAAATGCTCAAACATCGGCTTTCCCAGGTGAGCCGGTGTCTTTTTTTTGTTGAAAGAAACAAAAAATCAGCAGTTTCTTTCAAAAAGAAATAAAATTTCAAAAACTGTTGACCGACATGAAATTTTTCGTTAGTATGAGGATAGAAACTGAGAAATGCAGGATAGGAGGATGGCTATGGATGAGTATCTGTCGGGATTGACTACGGAAAAAATCAACGAGAGAACACTGATGATAGATGAATGCTCGACTGAACAAATGTTGCGGCTGATGAATGAGCAGGACGCTACAGTACCTAATGCAGTGGCAGCAGAAATACCGCAAATTGTGAAAGCAGTTGATATTTTGCATCAGGTGCTTAAAAACGGCGGCAGAATGTTTTACGTAGGAGCTGGATCTTCTGGCAGACTCGGAGTACTCGACGCATCGGAATGTCCTCCTACTTTCGGTATTGACCCCTGGATGGTACAGGGACATATTGCCGGAGGCGACGGGGCACTGAGACTGGCTGTTGAAGGCTATGAAGACAATGCGGAGGAGGGGGTCGCACTCATAGAGCGCTGTCGCGTAACAGCAAGAGATGCCGTCATTGGCATTACAGCTAGCGGAAGTGCACAATTCGTCATTGCCGGTTTGAAGAGGGCTAAGGAACTTGGAGCTGCCACGATAGGCGTAACCAATAATACCGATTCCAAATTAGAGCCTGTCTGCGATGTATGTATTGCGCCTGTAGTTGGGCCGGAAGTCATCATGGGATCTACCCGATTAAAATCGGGGACTGCTCAGAAGCTGGTTCTCAACATGCTCACGACCTGTACGATGGTGAAGCTGGGAAAAACGTATAATAACCTGATGGTAGATATGAAGGCAAGCAATAATAAGTTATATGATCGTTCCGTCCGCATCATTCAGGCAGCGACTGGCGTCGACGAAGTCACAGCCACATCACATTTAGAGAGCGCTTCCATGAACTGTAAATTAGCCATTATGATGATAAAAACCGGTTTGGATGCAGGAGAGGCACAGCGTGTGTTGGCTGAGTGTGACGGCAGTTTGAAAGCAGCAATTCGCAGCTTTAGCAAGGTTGTTTAAACATTTAATGGGAGGTCATTTTCTATGAAAAGAAACATGTACGTATTCGCACCTGTCTTGGCTTTAACCATGGCTTTAACGGCTTGTGGCGGCACTTCCAGCAATTCCGGTAAAGAAACGGGTACACCGGCCCCTGGCAGCTCAGCTGCTGCAACCGCCGCAGCCTCCACTGCAAAGGATACGATCACGGCTCTGCTTCCGCCGGTTTCTCCCAATTTCCAAAAGACTTTTGAGCAAATTTCCAAAGATTTTAATGCCCAGTACCCGAATCTGACTTTGAAAATCGAACCCGCAAGCTGGGAAGATATGAAGCAGAAGCTCGATACGCAGGTTAATGCAGGCAGCCCTCCGGATATTGCGTTCGCCGGTTCTGACAGCATTTCCAAGTATGTGCAGCAAGGCTTGCTCATGGATGTTACGGATACAGCAACCCCGGAAATGGTGGGCGATTACGATAAAGCGCCGCTTGAATATATGAAGAACGGCAAAGGGTTGTATGGCTTCCCGGCTTATATGGAAGTCCATGCACTCGGAGGCAACAAAGAGTTCTTGGAAAAAGCAGGAATCGACTGGAAAAAAGTGCAGCAAAACGGCTGGACTTACGATGAGTTTCGCGAGGCCATCAAGAAAGGTGTCGTGACTGAGAACGGCAAAACCCGCTACGGCTTTGTATTTGCTGTGAAAGGCGTTGCGGCGGTAGACTATTTGGGCATCATGGCGAAAAATGCCGGTATGCCTGCAGCTTTTGATAAGGATTTGAAATATGCGTACACCAGCAAAAACTACCTGGGATTGTTGAAAAATCTTCGTCAGCTGATTGATGACGGCTCCATGCCGAAAGAGCTCAGCTCCGTAGACGCCGGCAAACGCTGGAATATGTTCTTGACGGGTCAAACGATGATCACCGGCAAAGGGCTTGCAACGTTTGAGAATTCCGCGAAAACGAACAACAAGAAGCTTGAAGCGAAAGACGGCAGTGCTGTCAAAGACAGTATCCCGGTTAACTACATCGTACTGCCTGCTCCTACGTTCCAAGGTGCGAAACCATCAGCATCAACTGTCGTTGACGGATATCTGACGTTCCGCGGGAAAAAGGAACCAACGCCTGAGCATAAAGCAAATGTCGTAAAAGCAGCTTATTTCCTGGCTAGCGGTAAAGTTGCCGCAACGACGAATAACGATCTTTTCGCTGCCCATATCACGCAAAGCGGCAGAAAAGCTGCGGAAAGCATGAAAATTGACAGAATGCCGGAGAACGTTGCAGCTGTTGAAAATATGCTGAAAAACGCAACGCCGGCTCGTCCTGATATCCCGTCTGAATTGGGTGCGAAAGCGATTAAACTGGAAACCGAAGTCATTGTGCCTAAATTCCAAGCGTTAATCGCAGGTGAAATTACGCCTGAAGCTATGTATGAGGCCGTTAAAGCCGCTGCAATCCAAACGTTCGGTGAAAACGGAGTTGTAAAAGACTAAAACGAAAGTTCAAGCGTCGGATAGTCGTGTGGAAGTTGCACGGCTATCCGAACTATTTTAAACCGAGTTTCTGAAACGGGGTTTGACACTATGGCCAATATCGCAAAACCGATGAAAAGAAGGGGAATCAGAGGAGAAGGTACTTGGGGATATGCATTCATCGCCGTCGCTTTGGTCGCTTTTGCGATGTTTACCGCATACCCGGTCGTGAGCGCTTTTATTATTAGCTTTCAAGCATATAAGCCTCTCGGTTCCACCTTTATTGGATTCGACAATTATACCAATACGCTAAAAGATCCTTTGTTCTGGAAAGCGATGCGCAATACAGTCGTCTATACGGCTCTGACAGTACCCGTCAATTTGCTCCTGTCCTTGATCATCGCTATTTTGATTCTTCCGCTCAGGAAAAAGACGCAGTCGTTCTTTAAAGGTATTTACTATTTGCCTGTCGTAGCTTCCGGCGTTGCTTTGTCGGTCGTGTGGCTGTGGATATTTGACGCCATGCCGGGAGGGATTCTCAACCAGTTCTTGCATTTCTTTGGCATCGGCAACCAAAACTGGCTTGGCGCAAGCAGCACTTCGATGTTCTCATTAGTGCTGATGTCCTGGATGTCCAGTCACGGCACAAGTATTATCATCTACCTCGCCGGTTTACTCGGCATTGATGATACCTATTATGAAGCAGCCGAAATCGATGGTGCCAATTTTCTTCAAAAGCTGTGGCACATCGTCGTTCCTTCCCTGAAACCGGCTACGCTGTTTTTGCTCGTGACCGGGGTGATCGGTTCATTTCAGGTGTTCCAGAACGCCTATCTGATGACAGGCGGAGGACCGGACAACGCAACCACGATGGTTGGCTTGCTGATTTTCAATAATGCGTTTACTCTATTCGACTTCGGGAAGGCTGCTGCACAATCTCTGATTTTAGCCTTAATCATCGCAGGAGTCTCATTAATTCAATTCAAATACGCAGGTAAAGACGTCGAGTTTTAAGAGAGGGGGATCAAAATGGCGTTGTACAGCAATCATACGGGAAATCCAAAAGTAAAACACATTCGGAATACGATCATTTTTATCGTCCTTCTCCTTTTTGCTCTGGCGACGATATTTCCGATTTATTTTATGATCATCTCTGCGTTTGGCGACCCGGTTGAAGCAGGAGCGGTAGACTATACCATTTGGCCAAGTAAATTTTCGTTCGATTCCTACAAGTTTTTCTTCGCTTATAGCGAGTATTCGTACCGCTGGATATTGAACTCGCTGATCGTGGCCACCACGGTTATGGTCTCCAATGTGGTTTTTGCCAGCATGGCGGGGTTTGCATTTTCCAAACTCCGGTTTAAGGGAAGAGGCCCCCTGTTTGCCTTGCTGCTGGTTGCCATGATGATCCCATACCAAGTAACCCAGGTGCCGCTCTATATTCTGATGGTTAATGTCTTTGAGCTGCAGAATACGTACACCGCGTTAATTATTCCGAGTATTGTTACGGTCTATAATATTTTTCTCGCCAAGCAGTTTATGAGCGGAATCCCCTCCGAAATTCTGGAGAGTGCCAAAATTGAGGGGTGCAGCCAATTCCAAATCTACTGGAGGATCATCCTTCCGTTGTCTAAAACCGTTTTGGCCGTTATGGCGATTCTTACCTTTATGGACAGCTGGAATACGTTCTTCTGGCCGCTTCTCGTCACCAATACGATGGAAATGCAAACGATTCAGGTCGGGTTGAAAAACTTCCGATTCGCCAATACGACTTATATCTCGCCAATGATGGCAGGTGCTACAATCTCTGCGCTTCCTATGTTTATTCTCTTCTTCAGCCTGCAAAAGTACTTCCTGGAGGGCGTAACCGTCGGAGCGGTGAAGGGCTGATAACCCG
This sequence comes from Paenibacillus sp. GCM10027628, assembly GCF_042676385.1. NCBI lineage: Bacteria > Bacillati > Bacillota > Bacilli > Caryophanales > Paenibacillaceae > Paenibacillus > Paenibacillus sp. GCM10027628. The sequence goes on along the minus strand of NZ_JBHTHA010000001.1, from coordinate 95,681 downwards.
GCATGCGCATTTGCTGGATTCCTATACGGTTGGAGGTATCACATCGTCATGATCGTGCCTTGGGATCATCAATATACACAAGCAGTCATTGCCTTATGGAATGAGGAAGCTGTTAAAGAAGGATATAAAGAGCTTACGGAAAAAAGTTTCGGAGACATTTTTTTGTCCAGCCCGTACTTTGACGGGGACAATACGTTTGTTTTACTGGAAGACGATACAGTTAAAGGGTTTGCGTGCGGGTGCACGGGCGATGATCTTCCTCTAGGGGAGGTAGCAGGCTATATCACTTGCATCGTTTTATCCGCCACCCATAAAAGCAATGAAAACTACAGGCTGATGTTGGATGCTTTAGAATATCGCTTCAGGCAATTGGGCAAAAAGCAAGCCGACATCCTGTTCTTTAATCCGATGTGGCTGCCGTGGTATATACCGGGTACCCCTAAACATGAGCATAACAACGCACCGGGCGTGCCGGTCGATAGTCAATTTTATGAATATTTATTAAGTACAGGATACGTGGAGCGAGCCAAAGAATGTGCCATGTATTTGAACCTTACGGGATTCACAATTCCGGAGGATATAAGGGCGAAGGAAAAAAAAGCGGCGGTTGACGGTTACACGGTGGAATTGTTCGATCCATCCAGGCACTACGGCGTGGAAGAAATGCTTCGCGGATTGAATAACGCTTTATGGCAGAGAGAAATCGCTCAATCCACGTCAGCTGGTGTGCCTGTGGTGATCGCCGCGTTTCAGAACCAGGCAGTCGGATTCGCCGGTCCGGTCATTCGTCAGGAGAATGGCCGGGGTTATTTTGCCGGCATCAGCGTACATCCTGATCATGAGGGACATGGCCTGGGCACGATTCTGTTCTTTAAGCTATGCGAAGCGTTCAGTGGTATTCAGACGGAATACATGTCGCTCTATACCGGAAGCACGAATCCGGCAATCCGTATTTATGAGAAGGCCGGCTTCAAAACCGTAAAACAATTTTCTGTCATGAGAAGGGAGTTAGCGCGATGAGTGAAAAGTTAACGATTCTGGCCATCGGTGGACACGTGGGCGATATGGAGCTAACGGCTGGCGGCGTACTGGCAAGCCATTCTATGAAAGGCGACCGCATTGTGACGTTAGCGCTCACAGCAGGCGAACGGGGCGTTCCCGCAGGCAGGGATATGTTGGATTATCGTGCGCAGAAAGTGAATGAAGCCAAGGGTTTCGCCGAGATGCTCGGCGGTGAAGCTATCGTCTTCGACATCCCGGATGGCGAATTGCAGGATGATCAGGAAATGCGTCTTAAGGTGTGTGACGTCATCCGCCAGGTCCGTCCGAATGTGATCATCACGCATTTTAAAAACAGTATGCATAAAGATCATATGACAACGCACCGCATTGTGAACGATGCCCGTTTCTTTGCCGGACTCCATTCTTTTGAACGGGAGCTTCCTTCCCACTTCGCCTCCAGACTTTATTATGCCGAGAACTGGGAAGATGCGGTTGACTATAGACCTTACGTTTACGTGGATTTCTCCGAAGAAGCCTATGATTTATGGGTTAAGGCCGTATCCTTGCATTGGTTCGTGACGGGCAGCAAGTCATTTCCTTATCTGGAATACTACAAGCATTTGGTAAGAGTTCGCGGGATAGAAGCCAGAAAACAATATGCGCAGACGTTCATGATTCCGGAAGAAACGATACGTGTACTTAAAACCGAACTATAAATATGGCTAAAAATGACTGTAACAAGGCAATTGTTACAGTCATTTTAAATCAATCAAGAATTCGGGAGGCCGTTATGATACGAAACGGTATCGATTGTATTGGGCAATATGCCCATCTGTTTAAAGGAAAACGATTGGGACTGATTACGGCACCTACCGGATTAAACCATGATCTTGTCTCGACGATTCAAATTTTGCATGAGAATTTCCATATGGCAGCTCTTTTTTCGCCGGAGCATGGGGTGCGGGGAGATCAAGCTGCCGGAGCCTATGTGGACACTTATCTGGATCCAATGACGAATGTGCCGGTGTATAGCTTGTATCGCAGGGATTCCAAACGTCTGAGCAAGGAAATGCTGGATGAAGTCGATATGGTTGTTTATGATATTCAGGATGTGGGAGCGCGGTATTATACCTTTATTTATACGATGCTATATGCTATGGAAGACTGTGCGAAAGCAGGCAAGGCGGTTGTTGTCTTGGATCGGATCGATCCGCTGGACGGGGTGACGGTAGAGGGCAATCTATTAAAGCGGGAGTATCAATCGTTTGTCGGCAACTATCCGCTTTGTGTGCGCTACGGTCTGACAGCCGGCGAAGTGGCGACAATGGCTAACGACCAAATGAACTGGAATTGTAACCTGCATGTGGTGCGCTGCGACGGTTGGGAGCGGAAGATGCAATTCCCGGATACTGGACGTACGTGGATCATGCCTTCTTTGGGGATTCCCCGGTTTGACACGGCACTGCTGTATCCCGGCACTTGCATATTTGAAGGCACCAACATTTCGGAAGGAAGGGGAACCACACTACCTTTTGAGATGGTGGGAGCTCCGTTCATCGATGCGCAAAAGCTGGCGGATGAAATGAACGGCAAAAAATTGCCCGGAGTTGTATTTCGACCGGTCTATTTTAAGCCTACTTTTTCTAAGTTTCAGGGAGAGCAATGCGGAGGCGTGCAGCTTCATGTGCTGGACAACCGAGCGATTCAGCCATTGGAAACAGGAATTACGCTCATGTACGCCATCAAAATGAACTATGAGCAATTTGCGTTTCTGCCGCCTGTAAGGGAGAACGCCAGACCTTTTATTGATTTATTGTGCGGGGATAGGCTGTATCGTGAAGAAACGGTGGATGTTCAGGCTTTGCTGGAGCAATTCCGTGAAGAAAGCCGGGAGTTTGCTGATATGAAAAAGCAGTATCATCTGTATTAACGCTTAGGAGATGACCATATGAAGAGATATGTAGCCGGACTGGATGGCGGAGGTACGAAAACCGCTGTGACGGTAGCCGATGAGAGAGGGCTAGTCGTGCACACCTTTACATCCGGTGCGATTAACTATAATGGACAGGACGAGATAAGTGTCCGCTCTACTCTGCAAGACATTTTTGATACGATAGCCCGGGTATGCGGAGGACTAGAGCATTGCGCGCAAATTTGCATTGGTGCGGCGGGGGTCAGCAATCCAACGGTGGTTACCCGGCTGGAATCGAATGTCAGGGAATGCGGATATCAAGGCGCATTATTCATTACTGGCGATCAGGAAACGGCGCTTACCGGCGCGCATGACAGCGAATACGGCATCATTCTCATTGCGGGTACCGGATCCATCTGCTATGGAAAAAATGAATCGGGGTTATCTCATCGTGCCGGTGGTTACGGCTATCTCATTGATGACGAGGGCAGCGGCTACAGTATAGGTCGGGATCTGCTCACTGCATTAGTGCGGTCCCACGATGGCCGTTTGCCCGAAACAGCCATCACGGGAATGGTCTATGAGCAGCTTCAGATGGAGTCGGTTCAGCAAATTATCCGCTTTGTGTATGACAAACATACCAATAAAAAGGATATCGCCGCTTTGGCGCCCATCTTATCCGATGCCTGTGCTTTAGGCGATCAAGTGGCATTATCGATTGCGAACAAGAGCGCATCTTCCTTATTCGAGCTGGTGGGTCCAGTAGCGGAAAGACTGACTCTGCAAGAAGGAAGCCTGGCAATGGCAGGGAGTGTGCTTTTGAAGAATGACTATGTGCAGAAAACATTCGTAGACCTATTGAAACATCGCTATCCTGATATGCAATGTTTTGCCGCCAGAAAGGATGCGTCCAGCGGTGCGGTTTTGATGGCGTTGAACCGATTAAAATAAGAACCGATTAAAATAATTGAACTTAACATGAGAAGCGGGTTCAGGAGTCAGTTTTGTTAGATGAGGGGAGAGACAGAGGATGAAAGATGTCCAATCGATGACGCTGCGGGAGAAAATCGGTCAGATGATCCTATGCGGGTTCGTCGGCACGGAAGCGACCGACGAGTTGGAGGCGCTGATCGCTGAGCACCACATTGGCGGCGTCATTTATTTTGCGCGTAATGTGGTGAATACCCAGCAGGTTGCTGAGTTATCTGACAACCTGCAGCAAATAGCGGAGCGCTCGAGTACATTGCCGCTTTGGATTTCGATCGATCAAGAGGGAGGCATGGTCGCTCGTATTACGGAGGGCGTTGCCCTGATGCCTGGGCAAATGGCTCTGGCGGCTGGAGCCTTTGGGACGGATGCAAAGGATGGCGCTGAAGCGGGGCAAGGAATAGGAGAAGGAGCAAGAGTAGGAACAAGGCAAGGGGTAGGAGTGGAAAATAATTGTAACGGAGTTTATGAAGCTGCGTTGATTTCCGGATCAGAGCTGAAGGCTCTCGGGATCAATATGAACTTTGCTCCCGTGCTGGATGTGAACAACAATCCGGATAATCCGGTGATTGGCGTCCGTTCGTTCGGCGAGTCGCCGGAACTTGTTGCCTCTTTTGGACGACAGGTTGTTCAGGGTTTTCAGGAAGCCGGCATCGTGGCGACGGCCAAGCATTTTCCCGGTCACGGCGATACGAATGTGGACTCCCATCTGGACTTGCCGACGATTGCGCACGAAGCTGAGCGAATCCGCTCGGTGGAGCTGGTTCCCTTCGTCGAAGCGATCCGAAGCGACGTCGATGCGATTATGTCGGCGCATATTTATTTCCCAGCATTCGAGCCGGAAAAGCGGCCGGTCACGCTATCGAAGGCGGTGCTCACCGGTCTGCTCCGCGAGGAACTGGGCTTTGCAGGCGTGATCATGACCGACTGCATGGAAATGAATGCCATCGCCGAGCACTACGGCACCGTGCCGGCTGCTGTCATGGCGGTCGAAGCGGGGGCTGATCTGATCCTGATCAGCCACAGCCGCGACCGCCAGATCGCCGCCATCGCGGCGATCGAGCGCGCCGTGCGCGAAGGGCGCCTGACCGAAGCGCGCATAGACGCTTCGGTCGCCCGCCTGCTCGCGCTGAAGCAGCGGCGCGGCGTGCTCGCTTCGCGGCCGGGCGCAGCGGCCGCGCCCGCAGTCGGGACCGCGGCGCACCGCGCGGTCGCTCAGCGCCTCAGCGAGGCGAGCATCACGCTCGTCAAGGACGAGCGGCAGCTGCTGCCGCTGAGGCGCGCCCGAACGCTCGCGGTCACCGTGGCCGCAGCCGTTTCGTCGGGCGTCGACGAAACGTACGCGGGCCCCGCGAGCTTGGGGGCTGCGCTGGCCGAGCACGGCCTTGACGTGCTCGATTGCGTGCTCCCGCTGCGGGAAGTCGGCGAACGCAGCTCCGCTGTGCTCGCCGACGCGCTAGCTGCGGAACAGATCGTCATCGGGACGTATAACGCCCGATTCCATCCCGAGCAGGCCGCGCTGGTACGCGACCTGCAGGCGCTCGGCAAGCCGCTGGTCATCGTCGCGCTGCGCGTGCCGTACGACTTGCTGGAGCTGCCGGAGGTTTCGACCTTCATCGCGGCCTACGAAAGCCGGCCGCTGGCGCTGCAAAGCGCGGCCCGCTGCCTGCTAGGTCAACTGACGCCGACGGGCCGTCTCCCCGTTTCACTCGGGCCGGACTATCCGGCGGGTTGGAGATGGGAGGCCGGCGAGTGATGCTGAGTCTGAGAAGCCTGTTAGATCGTACAACGCTTACCATTGCCGGCATCATGTCGGGTACTTCGCTCGACGGCATCGATGTTGCGCTTGTCCGTATCGACGGCTGTGGTATCGAGACAAAGGTGGAACTCATCCACTTTGAAAGCTTTCCGTACGAAGCGGAAGTACGTGAGAAACTAAAACAATTGTGCTCCGTCGAGCATTCCGATGTAGCCCAGCTGTGCGGCATGAACTTCGCCATCGCCGAGCGCTTTGCGGAGGCAGTCATTCAAACCGCCGCCGCAGCCAAGCTCCCCTTGGAGGAGATCGATCTGATCAGCTCTCATGGGCAGACGGTTTGGCATATCCCCGAGGCGGATCGGGCCCATCCATTTCTGCCAAAATCGACGCTGCAGATCGGTGATTTGTCCGTTATCGCCAAACGTATGGGCAAACCCGTTGTCGGGGATTTCCGAACCGCCGATATGGCGGTTGGCGGTCAAGGCGCTCCGCTTGCGCCTTATGGCGACTTCATCTTATTCAGAGATGCGTTGAAAGGCCGCATCCTTCAAAATATAGGCGGAATCGGCAACTGCACAGCGATTCCAGCCTCAGCTGATGCCAATCAGCTCATCGCCTTTGATACGGGACCAGGCAACATGGTGCTTGATCAGGTTGTCTACGAACTGTCCCAAGGTCAGTTAACTTATGATGCGGACGGTGTTTGGGCAGCGAGGGGTCACGTTAACACGGAACTGCTCAGTGAAATGCTGGCGCATCCTTACTTTCAGCAGCTCCCGCCAAAAACAACAGGCCGCGAACTCTTCGGTAAGTCCTACGCTTCCTCATGGCTCATAACGGCCAAGCAGAAGAGACTTATATGGGAGGATATCGTTGCTACAGCAACAGCTTTTACCGCGCATTCCATCGCTCGCGCCTACCAAGCGTTCATTTTCCCGCAATTCGATATTGCGGAAGTGATCATTAGCGGTGGCGGAGCGCACAACCGAACACTCCTTCGAATGCTCGGCAAGCTGCTTCCGCAGCAAACCATCCTCACATCGGATGAATTTGGCATTTCGAGCGATGCCAAAGAAGCGATTTTGTTCGCCTTACTGGGCAATGATTGGATTCACGGCGTGCCAAACAACCTTCCCTCAGCAACAGGAGCTGAGCGATCCACCATCATGGGCAAGCTTGCTTTACCTTAATGCATTAACATTACTGAACTGCCCGAGCTTCCCGGCTCCGGGCAGCGTTTATTTTTGTTTTGGGAATTAGGCAAGATGCTGATTGTTGGTCAATAAGCATTTATTTGGAACCTCATTCGTGTGTGTTTGGTTGTTTTTTACACTTAGGAGTCCGTCACCTTCGTCTGCTGACAGCACTCACTCACTCAAACACTCACTCAAACACTCACTTGCTTACTCACCTATTCACTTACTCACTTACTCTCTATTAGCGAACTAACGTTCCCTAATAGAGCCCGAATAGACGCTAAAAGTGGAGGAATCGCCGTCCAGGGGGTGATTAAAGAACAAAGGACCATAAATAAAGAAAATGGTTCTTTGATTAAAGACCTTTGTTCTTTCGAGCCCCTTTTGGAACATACCTTCAAAAAAATTGCGTCCAACAGGTACGCTATCAGCGACCCATAGTCTCTAATTTGTTGGCTATATCTAAATCACCCGCAAGGTGACTATGCCCGGTACTGGATTTTGATTTGTACTAGATTCTGATCTCTACTGGACTTTGCTCTGTATTGGACTTTGCTCTGTATTGGACTTTGCTCTGTATTGTTTGCTCTGTATTGTTTGCTCTGTATTGTTTGCTCTGTATTGTTTGCTCTGTATTGGACTTTGCTCTGTATTGTTTGCTCTGCATTGTTTGCTCTGTATTGTTTGATTTTGATCTGTATTTGATTTTGATCTGTACTGGATTTAGATCTGTACTGGATTTAGATCTGTACTAGTTATTGATCTGTATTGGATTTTGTCCTTAGATTAGAATTTATTCCAATCGATTTTGTCCTTCAATTAGAATATATTCCAATTTGGTCTGCATGCATTTGAAAGTCCCTCATTGACACGACCACAATTTTTCTATACATTTGAAGCAAATCGATTGTTTACAATATGATTAAAGGAAAGGATACTTGTCTTATGAGCAGCAACGAGTTTCTCAAATTGGAAAATCAGCTTTGCTTCAGTCTCTACGCAAGCTCGAGAGCGATTACACGGATGTATCGGCCGTTTCTTGAGGAGTTGGGGATCACTTATCCGCAGTATCTGGTGCTCCTGGTGTTGTGGGATCAGCAGGAAAGCACGGTGAAAGAGCTTAGCGATAAGCTGGACCTGGATTCAGGCACCCTAACGCCGATGCTGAAGCGAATGGAAGCACAGCAGCTTATTAAGCGGCAAAGATCGACCGAAGACGAACGGGTTGTCATTATTCGCATCACGGAAACAGGGCTCGCACTCTATGAAAAGGCGCTGTGCATTCCACAATCATTGCTTGCCTCCAGCGGCTTGTCCCCTGAGGAGATTTACAACTTTAATGAACAGTTAAAACGTATCATTAGCAGCGTCAATGCGAGCAATTAGTTTCTAAATCAAGGGGGGATTTTTGTTGCCAAGGTTAACGGTAAGAGGCTTAACTACGGATCAGCTTTGTCTCATGAGCGAGGCGCTAATTGAACAGCTTGCATCCATTTGCGAATGCGGGGTGGATAACTTTATTTTGGAATGCATCCAGCATCCGACGATTTTTGCCGGTAAAATCGTAGAAGCCTATCCATTTATCGAGGTTGCCTGGTTTGAAAGAGGGCCTGTCATTCGCGACCAGGTTGCTAAAGCGATAACAGACCATGTTCTTGCTCTCGATATTACGGAAGTCGAGGTCGCATTTACCACATACGAGAAAAACGCTTACTACATCAATGGAATCAGCTGCGAGTAGTCCTATGCAATAATTCGGTCAAGCAAGGAGGTTTGAAGTGAAGGTCAAACGAATCGTAGCCAATATAGATACGCAGCATATCTCGGCGGCTAAACGCTTTTACCAGGACGTGCTCGGTCTCGATTTATTGATGGATCATGGCTGGATTGCTACGTATGGCTCGCAAGAGGAGATGGCCATCCAGATCAGTTTCGCCTCGCAGGGTGGCGCCAACACGCCAACGCCTGATCTATCGCTTGAAGTCGATGATGTTGATGCGGCGCTTGAAGGGATGAAAAATGCCGGATTTCCGATCGAATACGGACCGGTGGATGAGCCATGGGGCGTTCGGCGATTTTATGTGCGCGACCCCTTTGGCAAGCTCATAAACATTCTTGCTCATACAGCATCCAACTGATGCCTTTATGATGTGTTTGGCGGTCATTTGCCCAGTTAGGCTCACATATGGATGATTTTCGTCAAATATGTGCAGTCTAATGGCGGAGGTGAAAGAATCATGGACGAGCAAAAGGAAACGGTCACTTCATTCGATCCTAAAACCGGTCAATCCAAGGAAGTTAATGTTGTCTTGGATCATGCCCGTAACGGCGGGATGAAATACTCAGTCGAAGAAACAGAGAAGAATAATCAACAAACAGGCATTGAAGAATAGATAGAAAGCGCATGCTGCTAGAGGGTCTTCCCTTTACAACATGCGCTTTCTTCATTTTGCTTCTATTCGTCGATATCTGCCCTGCAAGTTGCTGGACTCGTTTGGTCGGAGCTAATGTGAAGAGCAACATCCAGATTATAATCATCCGTTTGCTCCGATTTATCTCCGGCAATAACCGTAGATTCCGAATTTTGTTCAGTTTGACTTTTCCGATTCTCCATACTTTTCCTCCTTCCATTCGTATAGCCTAATATGCTTCGTAAAAAAGAGACTTATACGTTCGGCTTTTTTCATTCATCATTCCTCATTCCGCTTATGCTCAATCTGCAGCCCCTCGACATGACGTTTGCTCATCTGTTTTCGCTTCTTTCGCGTATCTTTTGATTCAAACACGATGTCCATATCGTAAGCTTCGTCCGGATATAGTTCGCTGCGTGCGATGTAAAGCGACAATCGCTTGCGGTTGATGCGTACTTTCTCTTTCTGAATTTGCACTAAGATGTTTCCGCGGTCATCCGGCTCGCTGCATACGATACCCCTTCGACGGAGTGAATGGACCCATACGCAGTCACCGATAGCGAAGCTAGTTTGTGGAGATCGCGCACGTTGCTTTTGCGTCGGGACCTTTACAGGTGTTGCCGCAACGTTAGATGCAACTGCAGGCGCTTCGGATGAGCGAAGTGTCGCCTCGTACGTAATCTGCTTCGATCTATCAATGAGCTCCTGAGGCATACCGAGCTTTTGTGCGATATGGAAAGCATAAGAGTTGCCTGCTTCACCGATCGTCAGCTTATAAAGGGGCTCAAGCGTTTCCGCATCGAACTCCATACGCGCATTTTCGAAGCCCGGCGCAGCGGAGGCAAATTTCTTGATTTCGTTAAAATGCGTCGTTGCCATGACCGTCGCGCCGCGGCGATACAGTTCCTCAAGCACGGCGATCGACAGGCCGATTCCTTCGCCCGGGTCGGTCCCTGAGGCGAGCTCGTCGAGAAGAACAAGCGAGGAAGGCCCGGCTTCCTTGAGGATACCGATTACGTTCTTTACATGTGACGAGAACGTGCTGAGCGAATGTTCCAGACTTTGCCCGTCGCCAATATCTGCCATAACGGAACGGTACAACGCAAACTCGCTCCCTTCACCGACCGGTACGAGCAAGCCTGACTGTACCATAAGCGTCAGCAATCCGACGGTTTTCAGCGAAATGGTTTTGCCTCCTGTATTCGGCCCTGTTATGACGAGCGCACGGAAGTCGTCTCCAATGTGGATATCGAGCGGTACGGATTGCTTGCCAAGCAGCGGATGACGAGCGCCGTAAAGAGAGAGGCGGCCACGGTCGTTCAACGTAACGGCACGTCCGTCGATGGTCCGCGCAAACTTCGCTTTTGCGAACACAAAATCATAGTGGCCGATCGTTTCCAGATTGATTAAGATTTCATTCTTATTGATTTCTGCCAGATCCGTGAGTTCACTAAGCACCTTGGTTTCTTCGGCAGCTTCCTCGGTCTGTAGAAGCGATAATTCGTAAAGCAGGTCTGCGATATCGGACGGCTCAATAAATACCGTCTGGCCGCTTGCCGACTCGTCCAGTACGGCACCTCCGACCAGTTTGCGGTATTCCTTCTTTACCGGCAGCACATAGCGGCCGCCTCTGGTTGAAATGACGCTTTCTTGCAAATAGCTGCGATACTTGGACATAGCCATGTCGAGCTTTTTGCGAATTCGCTCGTCAAGAATATTCATCTTCTTGCGAATACGCGTTAAGGCAGCGCTCGCTTCATCGGCCACTTGACCGTGGCGGATGCAGCGGTGAATCTCGCCTAAAAGTTCACGCAGTTCATATAAGGACAACGCGTATGAGGCGATGCGCGGGGAGACGGATTCCCTCTTTTTCATAAATGTTTTAAGTTGCTGTGTGCTTTCAATGAATCTGGCGAAATGCAGAAAGTCCTGCGGCGTGAAAATAAATCCTTTGCCGAATGAGCTGATCAGCGGCTCTATTCCTTCCAGGGCTGGGATAGGCACGCTTGCGCCGTGTGCGATCACAAGAACCGCTTCTTCCGTCTCTTGAAGCAGAGTCTTTACAACCGACAGCTCATATTTCGGCTCCATGTTCTCGATGTGGGCACGGCCCAAATAACTCATGGCAAAATCGGCCAAACGCAGCTTAATACGGTCATATTCCAAACGTTGATAAGTGGATTTGTTCAAGGGTAAGCCTCCTTTTGGGTATGAAAAAAAACGGACCGGAAACAACAATCGTTTCCGGTCCGCTAAGGGAGAAACCATGTTCTTAACCGCATCACATGCAATCTGTCCTAAGAATACGACAAAACAAACCGGCCTGAATGGACGGTTGAATGGCGTAAGCCAAGATCAACAAATTGCATTATGAAATTGCTAGTTAAGAACGACCTCAGACATGAATAACTCTCCTTTTGTGTTACTTATATTGCTAGATACCTTTATATTATGTGCACCGAAACAGTGAATCAACGGGAAACAATCCCTATAATAAAACTTTCCACAAAAATGGATCGAAAGCATACGGTCGTAGACCCATCATCCCGAATTTTGCGTGTACTGTCTTCGAAAATCGTTCGGTGTAATTCCGTTATGCTTCTTAAATTTTCTATAGAAATAGGAGTCGCTCGTAAATCCGGTTTTTTCCGCAATTTCAGCCACGGAAAGGGAAGAGTGGAGAAGCAGCTCTTTCGACTTGTTCATGCGAACATCATGAATCACATCCGTAAGTGCTACCAATGTATGCTGTTTATATAAACGGCTAATATAAATCGGCGACATATCGAGCTCATCGGCGATGGAGTTCAAGGACAGATTCTGGTTGGCGTAGTCTCTCTCGATAATGTCATTCATCCTTTTGATCAATTCTACGTGCTTCATGTTTCTTTTTTCATCCAGTTTTTTATGCAGCTGATCGAACAACCGATAAAATTGGACATTGATTTCCTCAATGGTTTCAACCTGATTCAAGGAGACCATTGTCGAATCCAGATACAGGTAACCGGTAATCGCATTATTTTTATTGACCGTATGGAGTACGTTATTGACCGTTAACGTTAAGTGGGATACGGCTAATTGAATGACCGAATAAGGATACTCTGCGGTTTCTTGCACAATCTCGGAATAGATAGCTCCGGCTTCGGCCGTATCCCCGGTCATTAAGCTATCAACTAATTGCTTTTCCTTCTGGGCAGGAAATTTATATTCCTTCGATCTGTAGCTCATAATTTCCTCGGACCAAATGATGCAGCCATGGCCTCTGAACATCCTGTGCTGTGAAGCTTCCAGCAGCTGCTTATAGAGATGAATACAAGGACCCGCTTGCGCTTGTAGAGGACTTACTGTAATGGAAACAGACAACTTGATATAAGTTGCAATAGAGGTTTGCATCTGATGAAGCATTTCCATGAATATCTCCTGGTTCCATTCGAAATCGGCGTCCTGGGCGGTAAGCAGCAGAAGGATATGGTCGTCCCCCATATCAACGGCTTCAGCTTGAAACGCGGGTGCGCTGACCTCTGTGCCTATATTCATCACGGCATATCGCAGTAATTTAAACTGATCTTGATATTGTTCAAGATGTTCCGCGAAACGATCGATTTTGACCATTAGCAGCAGCGATGGATGCTGGATGTTGATTTTTGATCCAAAGTATCGCAGCTTCTCCTGTAAGGCAGCCTGATGATAACTTTCTCTTCCTACAAACATATTTCTCAGGAAATCTTGCCGCAAGATTTGCAAATGATCTCTTTTCTCAATTTCCAATGTTTTCAAACTGCGTATGACTTTATCGATCGGATCGAATAGCTTGCGCGACATAAAGATGGAAACGAGCAGACCGGCCAAGAGAATGGTTAAACCAATGTAAATCGTCTTCGTTCTCATGCTTTTTATTTCTTGGGTAATAATCGAGTAAGGCGTGGTGCGTACATACCGCCATCCGAGCGAATCTGGAGCCGTGTAGGAGATAAGTGACTTAACCCCGTCTACGTGATCCACAAAATAACCTGGGGATAAAGCGTTTGCAGTAATTTTTTGAATGTACGATTTGCTAGAGTAATCGCTTAACACCGGGTTGTTTCGATCGGTTGAAAGAAGAACGCCGTCTTTATTCATAATAAACTCGCTGGTGAAATGGCTGTTTGGCATGTTTTTCAACGACTTATTAATGAACGACTCTGAGATATTTACGATAACCGCAGAATTCAAGGTTTTATTCAGATTGATTGCATCGTAGCACAAATAGGAGTAAATACCGACCTTAGACACCGTAGGCTGGCTACTATCAGCCGGATTAAACGTTCTGGGTACGGGTAAAAAAGGCGTGTAATCCTGAAAATGATCCAAAATATCGACCATGCTTTGATCGCCTAGGGTGGATTTGGTTTGAATGCCGCTTTGAGAGTTGTTGGAACTTACATAGAAAAGCTCCGATTTTCCGTTGTACACATAAATGGAATCGATGAACGGCATGGCGAAGCGATAATTGTTCAGCTGTCCCATAGCGTTGGTTACATCATAAATATCCGGCTTATCGTAAAAAAGCAGCTTCGTGATCGCGAAATCCCGATAAATTTGAAAGGAAAGCGAGGTAGCGGTTTCGGTTACTTTGAGAATTTCCTGACTGGTCTGCGTGAGGCTGTTGGAGTCGGATTCATATACTTGTTTGAGCGCGATATTGTCGAAATTCACGTAAAGGATGGTAGAAGACACAAGCAGAGTGATGACAATAGACAGAATGATGCTCATTAAAATGTTCCGGTAGACATGTTTATTGTCCTTCGTGCGCTTCATCAATTGCACAGCCTCCCTTCTCGTTCGTAGGAAAAGTATATCGTACCCCATTTGCTCATGCAATGGAGCCGGAGAGGCAAAGAGGGCCAAAACCCGCTAAAAATACGATAAATCCATGAATGTTTAAAATGTACATATGCCATAGCGGGGCTCTTCCTCCACATTTTTCATAATGATCGCATAACTTCAGTATCGCTGATGGTTCGGCCATGTATATAATTCGAGCATGACATCAAGCAGATCATGATCAAAATCATGTAGGGAGGTTTCGCAGCATGCTACGAAAGAACGGCTTCTTATACGAGTTAAACAAAAACAAAATTTTGTTTCTCATGATAGCGCCAACCTTATTATTCTTTTTCATTAATTCTTATGTGCCGATGGTGGGGATCTACTATGCTTTCACGCGATTCGATTTCAATGGGGGGCTATTCGGAAGTCCATTTGTCGGATTGGAGAACTTTAAATTCCTTTGGAAGTCAGGAGCGCTTTGGTCACTGACAAGAAATACGGTAGCTTACAACGTTGCGTTTATTATCTTTGTGAACGGCGCTGCGATCTTTTGCGCGATATTGCTGAGTGAAATGAAAGGCAAGCTTTTTAAGAAAATTACGCAGTCCGTTATGTTTCTGCCTTATTTCATCTCTTTCGTATTATTGAATGCGATCGCTTACAACATGTTCAACTACGATACGGGCTTTGTGAACACGACGCTAAAATCGCTAGGGTCGAATCCGATGGACATTTATAACACGCCTGTGGCCTGGGTTTTTCTATTAGTTATTTTTTATGTGTGGAAAAATTTGGGATATACAATGGTCATTTACCTTGCCACCATTACAGGTATCAGTGACGAATACTATGAAGCTGCCAAAATCGACGGGGCGAACATTTTCCAGCGGATCTGGTACATTACACTACCGATGCTCAAGCCAACGTTTATCATTTTGCTGCTCTTTGCCTTAGGAAGTATTATGAAAGGTCAATTTGATCTCTTTTATCAGCTCATCGGCAATAACGGGATCTTGTACAATACGACGGACATATTGGATACCTACGTATTTCGTTCGCTGAAAGTGACCTTTGATATCGGGATGGCGACATCAGCCGGATTGTTCCAATCTTTTTTCGGTTTCGTTTTGATTATGACCGTGAACTATTTCATTAAAAAATCGAATGAAGAATATGCGCTTTTCTAGGAGGTGTTTGCATTGAGAATCAAAAGTCTCGATTCTGTTCTTTTCAATATCATTGCTTATACGATCATTGTGCTTATTTCAATTGTCTGTATCTTTCCATTTCTCCTTCTTTTATCCGGATCGTTTACGGACAATGAATCGATTGTTCGCGACGGGTATCATTTGTTTCCGAAGGTATATTCCCTCGCAGCTTATGAAGCCGTTCTGACTTTCCCGCAAAAAATACTGAAGGCTTATGGGGTGACGATCTTCGTTACCGTTGTCGGTACAACGCTCGGATTGTTCATGATGACCATGGCCGGATACGTTTTGCAAAGAAAAGATTTCAGATACCGCAATCAGCTGTCATTTTACATTTACTTCACAACGCTGTTTGGCGGAGGTCTTGTGCCTTGGTACATCATGATCACCAAATATCTGCAGTTAACGGATACGTATACGGCGCTCATTTTTCCGGGACTGATGACGCCATTTCTTATTATTTTAATGAGAAGCTTCATTAAATCTGCAGTCCCTGATGAACTGACGGAATCATCCAAGATTGACGGTGCCAACGACTTCACGATTTATTATCGCGTCGTGCTGCCGCTTGCGATGCCAGGCATAGCAACAGTCGGGTTATTTCTGGCACTGCATTATTGGAATGGCTGGTTCTCGACTTCCCTGTTTATCAACGACCAGGAAAAATATGAGCTGCAATATTTCCTTTATAACATCATTAATACAGCAGCAGCCGTATCGCAGCTTGGCGTAAGTACAGGAGTGTCGTTTGGACAGGATATCCCTACGGAGTCGACCAAACTGGCGATGGCTATGATTGTCACGGGCCCGATTCTCTTTCTATATCCGTTCGTACAAAGATTTTTCGTTAAAGGATTAACGATTGGCGCTGTCAAAGGTTAGAACTGAAGAGGAGTCATTCCGTCAGCTAACATATATCATTCAATCATAAAAAGGGAGGATTCACATGAAAAGTAACCCCAAAAAGATGTACAGCGCGTCCATGGCGCTAGTGCTCGCAGGCTCCATCGCTGCCGGCTGCAGCAGTTCTACCGCACCCGCTGCCAGTCCTGCTGCAGGAGCGCAAGCAACGAAAGCGCCTGAGGCATCCGCAGCCGCCAAGCCGGCGGGGCTTGATACATCCAAGAAGGTGGAGCTGCAATTTTATATGTTAGGCCCAGCTCCTAAAGATCTTCCGGTTATTGAAGAAGAAATCAACAAGCTTGCGCTGAAGGATCTGAACGCGACGGTCAAGTTTAACTTCACGACCTGGACAGATTGGGATCAGAAGTATAAATTGCTTTTGTCGTCCGGACAGCCGATCGATTTGATTTTCACCGCTGACTGGACGCAGTATCAAGCCTATGCGAAAAAAGGAGCTTTCCTGCCGCTTGACGATTTGCTCCCTAAAGCAGCTCCGAAATTAAACAGCTTCGTGCCTAAAGATATGTGGGATGCCGTAAAAATCGACGGTAAAATTTATACCGTTCCCGCTACCTATAAAGAGTATGTGACAACGGGCTTTATCTGGCGTGAAGATCTACGGGAGAAATTCAATTTGCCGAAGCCGGACTCGCTTGCCAATTTTGAAGCTTATTTGGACGGCATCAAGAAGAATGTACCGGATATTACTCCTTTAGCAGCAAATAGCGATGTCAAACAGAATCTTTCCGACTTGTATAAAAACTTAACGATCGACCCGGTCGGAGCGCTTCCATACGGTATACAAATTCCTTATAAAAATCCTACCGAAGTCACTTCCTACTGGGGTTCGCCAGAGCATTTGAATGAGCTGAAAACACTCAAAAAATGGCAAGATAACGGATATATGACCAAAAACGTGCTGAACGTTAAGGATTCTATGACGGATTTGATTATTAATGGAAAAGCTGCAGCGAACTTAGGGGATAACCCTAGCCGCTTTAACGATCAAAAGCTCAAAGTCGCTGCTGCGCATCCGGACTGGAAGCTTGAATACTACTCGGCTCCGCTAATTAAAGGGCACGCAGAACCCGTTCACCCGATCCACAATGGATTTGCGATTCCTAAGAGCAGCAAGAACCCTGAAAGAGCGCTTGCTTTTTACGAAAAAATGGTGACGGATAAAACGTACAATCTGCTGACGCAGTATGGTATCGAAGGCAAGAACTATAAAGTTGACAACGGCTACTATACCATGATTGGCGATACGAATAGCAACGGCTTCCCTAGAGAAGGCATGCAAAGTTGGGCTTGGAGAAATCCGGAATTCATGCTCTTCGATAAAGGTTATGATGGTGTTAAGCAAATCTTCCAACAGCTGGACAAAATCCAATCTCCTGATAAGTTCACAGGCTTCGCTGAAGACTACACGAGCTATCAAGCCGAGAGAGCCGCATTGGAACAAGTTGAAAAGCAGTATCTATATCCGCTTGAAGCAGGATTGGTAGCGGACGTAGAAGGCGGACTCAAAACCTTCATGGAAAAAGCCAAAGCAGCCGGACTAGAAAAGATCCAGGCCGAGTATAAGAAACAATGGCTGGAATATGTGAAAAGCTCAGGGATTAAATAATTGAAATCGTGTGGCCTTCTGGTAGATTAACGCTGCCTGAAGGTCTTTTTTTGCATTCAGGTATGATACAATAGGTTACATCCTATCAACTAGAGAAGAGAGATTAAGAGATGACCTACTTTGTTTATATCCTCATCAACAATATTGTTCCAATCAGTATTATGATTGCTATTGGCGCTGCGATGTACCGCGCATTCAAAGTGGATATTCGTACTTTGTCCAAACTGAATTTCTATGTATTTTCACCTGCTCTCGTTTTCGTCAAGCTCTATGAATCCGAAATGAACTTGCACGTCCTCATGCAGGTTCTCTTATTTTTTGTGCTGTTTTTCAGCCTGCTTTTTGCACTGATCGAAGTTGTAATTCGAGTCAAAAAAATGCAAGGCGGCATGCGCAGCGCGATGCGCAACAGCGTCATTTTTTACAACAGTGCGAACTATGCCATTCCGCTAAACCAAACGGTATTCGCCGGCAACACATACACGCTCTCGATTCAAATCGTCATTATGATCATGCAGACCCTGATCCCGAATACCTATGGCATTTACACGGTGAATGCGCATAAATCCACCTGGAAAGCGACGATGAAGACGATCATCTCGCTTCCGGTTATTTATGCGATTCCGGTTGCCATATTGCTTCGCTATTTTCACTTGCCCGTACCGCATTCCATCTATTTGCCGTTGCAATATATCTCAGGCGCATTCATGGCGACGGCTTTGCTCACACTCGGCGTGCAGCTAGGCGGCATGAAGTGGGAATTTCATTTTTCGAATGTGCTGGTTTCCAATATACTAAGGCTTGCAGTCGCTCCTGCTCTGGGGTTTCTCATTGTTTGGCTGCTCGGCATTAATGGGCTGACGGCCAAAGCACTGGTGCTTTCTTGTGCCGTGCCTACTTCGCTAAGCAGTGTACTGCTTGCTATTGAGTATGACAATGAACCGGAATTTTCATCGCAAGCGGTGTTCACCTCCACATTATTCAGTATGTTCACGATTCCTGTCGTGATCTTTTTATTGGATTTTATGTGAATGTTGAAGAATAGCGCTTCTTTTTGCAGGAAATTCGACAATTTAGCGAGAATTGTAGCCATATGATCAGAAACTAAGGGGGCTGTCCGTTTTGAAGTATCAATTTTGTCAAAAAGTTACGATCGTAGACATGAATGAAGAGGTGTTATCGGAAGTTTTATTTGAGCATGGAGAATTTGAATCTACCGCACTGTCCATCGGTGCATCCGTTCTGATTTACCAACTAGGCTTGAAACAATTCGATGTCGTTTATGACAAAAGAGAGGGTAAAACCAGTCGTTACAAAGTAGAAGACATTGAGATTGACTTGATCAAAAAACCTACCGTAACGCGCGTTTTCCTGGAACCGGTTAGACTGATCGTCGGTCAGCATGATATCGGAGAGTTTAGCTAAAACCACTCTATAGAATTGCTGCCTGAAGTCCCATCCATGAAGGTGGAATCCTTGCCGCAAATCAGCTATGATAGGAAGGAATATCTACATGGATGAAGGAGTAGACGAGCATGATGAAAATCTTTTTGTTCCTGGGCAGCGTGAATGCATTCTTATCCGTTGCTTTAGGAGCTTTCGGCGCGCATTATTTGAAGCAAAAGCTGACACCGGATAAACTCGACGTTTTCCATACCGGCGTGCAGTATCACATGATTCATGCGCTTGCCCTTATTTTGATTGCGATCTTATCGGACAAGCTTAGCCACAGTTCAATGGTCCAAGCGTCAGGTTGGGCAATCTTTATTGGCATTGTCCTGTTCTCGGGAAGTTTATATGCTTTGAGTTTGACGGGGCTTAAGTTCTTTGGGCCTATTACCCCGCTTGGGGGAGTCAGCTTTTTGGTAGGATGGATTCTTCTGGCGATAGCAGCTTGGAAATAAGATGACGCAATAAGACAAGAGTCGGATAAATCCGACTCTTTTTTCTTTTCTTTATGCCTTTAGCAGGAAAAAGCGCAGTTTATGTAGAATTATTATGCCGAATTGAAAAGATCATTCTTCCTCACTCGAAAGGAAGGGAAGCATGGCAGAATTCACAGGGAATCCATCTAATAAAAGGAAACAGATTCCAGAGGAGCTTGGTCTACTCACAGGCGATGATCTGTTTCATCATTCTTTTGACTGCGCAGCCATCGGTATGGCACTCGTAAGTTTGGACGGCAGATTTCTCATGGTGAATGCAATGTTATGCAACCTGTTCGGTTTTACCGAAGAAGAATTGGTAGGCCGACATTACAGCGAATTTTCGTATCCTGATGATAGGGAGATCGATTTGCAGCTGCAGGAACAAGCTGTTCAAGGACAACGGCATTCTTTTCAAGTGGAAAAACGTTACGTGCACCGGGATGGTTCAGTAATTTGGGGAATTCTCAGCGTATCGCTGGTCAGAGATGAAGACGGCAAGCCTCTATACTATGTCTCTCAAGTTCAAGATATTACAGAACGGAAGCTTAATGAAGCGACAATCGATGAATTACATAACAAAAACCAGCTCATCCTTAATGCAGTTTCAGACGGTATTTTCGGCATCGACGAGCATTTGGGAACGATATTTTGGAATGATGCGGCCAGACGATTAACAGGTTATACATACGAAGAAATGCTTGGTAAAAATCCTTATCTCATCTTGACTGGGGCCTGCGAAGCGGGCGAATTGATGAGCCCCTCGAACAGCTCCCCTTTATACAGAACCATGCTGGAAGGGGGGTGCGATTGCAATTCGAACGAGATATTTGTCAAGAAAAATGGTGAATCTTTTCCTGTCGAATATATGACCTCGCCGATGTATGATAACGGACGTAAGATTGGTGTAGTGATGACGTTCAAGGATATAACGGAACGGCAAAAAACAGAAGAGATGCTGCGCAAATCCGAGAAATTGTCCGTTGTCGGGCAGATCGCGGCAGGGGTCGCACATGAGATTCGCAATCCGCTCACATCGCTGAAGGGATTCATTCAATTCATGCAATCTGGTGCGGCGAATAAACCGGAATATTACGAAATCATGATGTCCGAGCTTAGCCGAATCGAGCTCATTATTACAGAGATGCTGGTGCTGGCAAAGCCGCAGATGGTTCGCTACCAGTCTAAGAGCATCGAATCGATATTGAACGGTGTAGTGACCCTTCTGGAAACGCAGGCCCATCTAAGCAACATTCAAATCCACCTAGTTGCCGAGCGGGATTTGCCTCTTGTCCTTTGTGAAGAGAATCAATTGAAACAGGCGTTCATTAATCTTATCAAGAATGCCATAGAAGCTATGCCGGATGGCGGTCCAATCGATATTTTTCTGCGGGCAGAAGGTGCCAGACAGATTCGAATCGTTCTCCAAGATAGAGGCAGCGGGATTCCTGAGGATGTGTTGGCCCGGTTGGGGGAGCCGTTCTATACGACGAAGGAAAAAGGCACGGGGCTAGGCATGATGATTACGTATAAAATCATTGAAGATCATCACGGATATTTATTAATAGAAAGTAAAGTGGGCGAAGGAACAGTCGTCACCGTAACGCTACCCATTCATCTATGACGGTGCTGTAGAAGGAGGACAACCTGTGAAAAAGCGGGTATATGTAGGCGGGTATCTCATTCTCGTCGTATTCGGAAGCCTTTACATAAAGCCGTATGCTGCGTGGATTTGTATACTAGCCTCTCTGATGCTGCTCGTTATATGGCGCTGGAGCGATAGCAGCACGAAAGCATCGATAGCTCTAAAGGCGCAAGACCACGATCATCAAAGTGTACTCGATTCCCTGTTCGAGCATAATCCTAATGCAATCGGTATTTTTGACGGAGGCGGACAGTTCATTCGAATCAATCATGCAGCCGAGACCATTATGGGATATAGTGTGAGCGAACTGATGAATCAGTCCTTTTCTTCCTATGTGACAGCGGAATGCTCGGAAGTTACAACTAGCTGTTTGGATCAGGTTTATGCGGGCGCGCCGACGACTTTTGAAACCGCTGTACTGCATAAAAGCGGCTATAGGGTTGATCTGCATGTGACAGCTGTTCCTGTGCTCATTCAGCCCGAAACAAACGGCAGTATTTTAATCTGTCAGGATATTACAGAGCGCAAGCGCGGAGACGAACAAATCCGGTATATGGCCTATTATGACGATATGACCGGACTGCCGAACCGCCGGAAATTTAAGGATCATTTGAACGAATCGATCGTTTTGTCGAAGTCTAAGGGGCAGAAGCTCGCTGTTTTCTATCTGGACATTGATCGGTTTAAACTTGTAAACGACAGCTTTGGCCACGATTACGGCAATATGCTGCTGTTGCAACTGGCAGAAAGATTCACAAGATGTGTAACGGAAAATGATTTTCTCGCTCGGACAGAAGGTGACGAGTTCGCATTCTTCTTTGCTAACGTAGCGGATTCAAATGATGCGATTGCGCTGGTTGCCGGCATCAACCGGGTGCTGGAGAAACCTTTTCTGCTTGAACAATATGAGCTTCATGTCACGGCGAGCATCGGGATTGCGATCTCCTCCGAAGATGCCGAAGATGCGGAAACGTTAATGAAATATGCGGACATCGCCTTAGCCAGAGCTAAGGAAAAAGGACGCAACGATTTCCAAATCTTCAACTCCGATATGAAGTCGGTATCCATTAATCGGTTGAAACTTGAAAACGAGCTTCGCAAGGCGATCGCCGGGGATGAATTCATTCTCTACTACCAACCGCAGGTGGAGATTGAAACGGGCCGCATCGTCGGTATCGAAGCGCTGATTCGTTGGGACCATCCGGAGCGGGGCATCGTATCGCCGAATCATTTTATTCCGTTCGCTGAAGAATCGGGACTCATTGTGCCGATTGGCGAATGGGTGCTGCGTGCCGCATGCAAGCAGAATAAGGCATGGCAAAATCAAGGCTTCCCGCCGATGCCGATATCGGTCAACCTGTCGATGCGGCAATTTTTCCAGCATAACCTCAAAGGCAAGATTAGTTATGTGCTGGAGCAAACCGGCTTGGACCCGCAATATCTGGAGTTGGAAATTACGGAAAGCATGACGATGGACGTGGATCATGCCATTCAGTGCCTGCTTGAGCTCAAAGAGCTTGGGGTGAACGTCAGCATCGATGACTTTGGTACCGGATACAGCTCTCTCTATTATTTGAAAAAATTCCCGATCGATAAGCTGAAAATTGATCGATCGTTTGTCCGCGATATTATGGTGGATCCGAACGACGCGGCGATCGTAGCGACCATCATTGCGATGACCCACCACCTGAACTTGAAAGTCATTGCCGAAGGGGTAGAAACGGAGGATCAGCTGCGCTTCCTTCATCAGAACCGCTGCAATGAAGTACAGGGATACTGGTTCAGTCCGCCGGTAAGCGCCGGTGAAATCGAAAGCATGCTGAGCAGCAACGCTCATGCGGCGGCTGCTAATGAGCCGACATGATAAAAAGAAGGGTATCCCGTATGAGGGGATACCCTTTTTACATCGTTACTGATTCGAAGTGAGCAGATGCTATACCTTGTATCCATCCTAAGTCGCACATAAATGGATTTACACGCAAAAGGACCGTCAGGGAAGTCCCCGACGGTTTATCTTAAATGATGTTTTTAGAAAGCAACGTAATCTTCGATTTCGTTTAATTTAAATAAATATACTTTTTTCTCATCCACATGATAAACGGTAACGTTCTGGCTGCTGCTGTCATAATTCAGAATGCGGCATGGCAGGTTAAGTTTGATGCCCTTGGCTTTAATGACCGTTAGACGGATCAGTGTATTTTTCGCTTTGAAGCTTTCCAATTGCTCAATGATTTTTTGGGATGCAGGGGCATCAGACGGTCCGGCAGCGGCTGTTCCGGTTGACGATGCTTGTGCTTTTTTGGGAGATTCATTCTGGATGGCGTTTTCTTTATTCATATTGAGCTCGATTAATTTGCCCAGCTCGATACCTTTTATAATTTGATAATCCTTAACGGTATTTGCATTTAATACACGAAGGAGCTTCTCCAAAGCAAGGCCATTGGTGGCATCCTCGATTAATATCTCTACGGTGAATAAATGTCCGGTCTGATTCGTATTTGCTTTACCTTGACTCATACGGCCTCCTTGCTCCTGATGATAATCTTCATTATGTAACTATATCATGATATGATGTCCAAAAACACCTCTTGCTTGCAGGACAGTTTCAAAAAGGACTAGTAGCTGCGACTTTCGTTACACCGTACTAGCACTACGCGCATATACTACCCGTAAGACTGCAAAGAGGAGCTGTGCAGAGCATGATGCGCGTAGAACCCATTCTCCTTGAAGGACATACGGCTATAGCTATAGAAGTGAAGCTGCCCAAGACTACATTGCTTGTCGTTACGACGGATAAAGGATATATTATGTGCGGCGCGCTGGATGTTGCGCTGCTGAACGAACGATTGAGGGACAGAAACATTATTGCTGCTCGGGCAACGGGAGTCCGAACGATTCAAGAGCTATTGGATGCTCCGCTTGAATCTGTGACCTATACAGCAGAAGATTTGGGGATTGTTGCGGGAATGACAGGCCGGGAAGCAATTCTGAAAATGATGTGACGGTTTGTTTTATATCCAAAATAAAGACGTTGGGATCCGGATCCCGGCGTTTTTTTTGTGAGATTATGTATAAACACAACTATTCTTTAAAACTTAATTTAATAATTACAATTGAAAAAAAACCGCAAAGGCTTGATGCTGCGCGGTTTTTACCTGTTTATGGCCGAATTTTTCATTATTCTTTTATTTGGCAGTTGTAGACTTATTAAAGAATTGAAATTTCGGCAAGGTTGGCACCAGAATATTGCTTTTGATTTATTTTCGAAGGGAGCGAGATGATATTGAATCGAAAGGCAAATCAGAATCATCGTAAAGTATTATGTATCATACTGGGAATGCTGATTTTTTTGTCAGGCATGGGCGCGCCAATGGTTGCCGAGGCGGCCGCTAATAATTGGGTCAATGTAGGCTACTCTGGTTTTTCGGCGAAATCCGCAGATCATACAAGTATAGCCTTAGACAGCAATGGAACGCCCTATGTTGTGTATGAAGAATCGGGTAAAAAAGCAACAGTCATGAAATATGACGGATTTAAGTGGCGGAATGTGGGTTCCGCCGGCTTTTCGGCAGGCAACGTAAGTTATACAAGAATTGCCATCGACAGTAACGACACGCCCTATGTGGTATATCGGGATCAGGACAAAAACTTTAAAGCAACAGTCATGAACTTTAACGGATTAGAGTGGGAGACTGTAGGCTCCGCCGGTTTCTCGGCAGGCAATGCGGATTATACAAGCATAGCCTTCGATCAAAGCGGCACGCCTTATGTCGTGTATCGAGATGGGGGAAACAGCTCTAAAGCTACGGTCATGAAATATAACGGAAGCTCATGGGAGATTGTAGGATCCGCCGGCTTTTCGGCAGGCAGCGCCACGTATACGGATATTGCCATCGATAGCGGCGGAACGCCTTATGTAGCGTATCAGGACGGGAGCATCAATGGTAAGCCAACGGTCATGAAATATAACGGAAGCTCGTGGGAGACCGTAGGCTCCGCCGGCTTTTCGGCAAGCAACGTAAGTTATACAAGAATTGCCATCGATAGTAACGACACGCCCTATGTGGTGTATCAGGATCAGGACAAAAACTCTAAAGCAACAGTCATGAAATATAACGGAAGCTCGTGGGAGACCGTAGGCTCCGCCGGCTTTTCGGCAAGCAACGTAAGTTATACAAGAATTGCCATCGATAGTAACGACACGCCCTATGTGGTGTATCAGGATCAGGACAAAAACTCTAAAGCAACAGTCATGAAATATAACATAAACTCGTGGGAGACTGTAGGCTCCGCCGGTTTCTCGGCAGGCAATGCGGAATATACGAGCATAGCCGTCGATCGAAGCGGCACACCCTATGTCGCGTATCAGGATGCGACTAACGGTCTTAAAGCCACGGTCATGAAATATAACGGAAGCTCGTGGGAGAGAGTAGGCTCCGTCGGTTTCTCGGCAGGTAGAGCCAATTATACAAACATAGCCCTCGACAGCGGCGGCACACCCTATATCACTTATCAGGACGGGGGTAACAGCAATAGGGCGACCGTCATGAAGTTTACAATGGCATACACTGTGACATATGACAAGAACGGCGCTACATCCGGCAGCGCGCCGACGGACAGTACTGCCTACCAACCGGGAGATTCGGCCAAGGTTCAGGACAACACAGGAGGCTTAGTGAAGACGGGCTATACGTTCTCGGGTTGGAATACGGAGCCGGACGGAACGGGAACGGATTATGCGGCAGGTACCCGGATCAGCATAGGTTCAGCTGACGTGACGCTATATGCGAAGTGGACGGCGGTGCCAGTGACAGGAGTGACGCTGGATAAGAGCACGCTGACGCTGACGGCGGGTGCCGGAACGGCTAAACTGACAGCGACTGTATCACCGAGCAACGCAGTGCAAAATGTGACATGGTCGAGCAGCGATATGTCAGTAGCGACAGTAGACAGCAGCGGCGCGGTGACGCCGGTGGGCGCAGGAATAGCTTATATCAAGGTGACGACGACGGTCGGAAGTTACACGGCGACAAGTACGGTAGCCGTGAGCTCGGCTAATCTTGCATTCTGCGCTTTTGAGCATGATACCTGCAGTGTTAGTGGGACTGGAACCGTGCACGTGCGTTACGGCGTTAATGGGAAATATACATATGGTGATTTTAGCAGCACTTTCACTTGTGATAATGGTACTTTCGGCGATCCTGCGCCTGGTTCTGTCAAAGCGTGCTTTATCCTTCAGCAGACAGTAAGCTTCAACAGTAATGGCGGTGCCTCTGTGAGCAGCCAGACGGTGAACTATAACCATACGGCGATCAAGCCTGCCGATCCGTCGAAGCTCGGCTACACGTTCGGCGGATGGTACAGCGACAGCGGTTTGAACTCAGCATTCGATTTCAATACGCCGATTAAGACGGATATGATGCTGTACGCAAAGTGGGTGACGGCGAGAGTTAACCAATGGGTCGACGTTGGCTCCACAGGTTTTTCGGCAGGCAGAGCTGATTATACCGGTATAGCCATCGACAGCAGAGGTACGCCCTATGTCGTGTATCAGGATGGGGGGAACGCCTACCAAGCAACTGTCATGAAATATAACGGAAGCTCGTGGGAAAATGTAGGTCCCCCCGGATTTTCGACGTATTCTGTAGCGTATCCAAGTATAGCCGTCGATAGCAAAGGAGCGCCCTATGTTGTGTATCAGGATGGGGGGAGGAGTAGAAAAGCTACCGTTATGAAGTACAATGGGAACTCGTGGGAGAATGTAGGCTCCCCTGGTTTTTCGATAGGTACTGTCTATGAGACCAATATAGCCATCGACAGCAGTGATACGCCTTATGTTGTATATCAGGATGAGAGTCGCGGCAATAAAGCGAGCGTAATGAAATTTAACAGAGTCTCGAACACGTGGGAGTATACAGGATCTCCCGGTTTTTCGTCTGGTAATGTAACCTCTACACATATAGCTATCGACAAAAGCGGTACGCCATATGTTGTATATAAGGATTGGGTCAAAATGGGTATGGCGACCGTTATGAAATATAACGGGATATCGTGGGAGAATGTAGGTCCCGCCGGTTTTACTTCAGGCAATCCCGATTTTACAGATATCGCAGTCGATAGCAGTGGCACGCCCTATGTCTCGTATCCGGACGGCAAGTACGGCAGCCGAGCGACCGTCATGAAATATAACGGGAAATCGTGGGAGAATGTAGGTTCCGCCGGTTTTACGGAAGACAGCGCAGATCGTCCAAGTATAATCTTCGACAGCGGCGGCGCGCCCTATGTTGTGTATTCTGATTTTGGTAAAAAACGTAAAGCTACAGTCAAGAAATTTAATGGTAGCGCGTGGGAGAATGTGGGCGCCGCCGGTTTTACGGCAGGTGATGCTTTTTATACACGAATGGTTATCGACGACAGCAACGGCAATTTATATGTTGTATTTCAGGATGGGAATAACAGCAGTAAATCAAGCGTCATGGCATTTATATTGACATTCGCGGTAACTTATGATGGCAACGGCGCTACGTCAGGCAGTGTGCCGACGGACAGCAACGCCTATCATAAAGGAGATGCAGCCACGATTCTGGGCAACACGGGAGTCTTAGTGAAGACGGGCTACACGTTCGCCGGTTGGAATACAAAGGCAGACGGAACCGGAACGGATTATACGGCAGGCGCTCCGATAAGATTAGGCTTAGCTGACGTGAAGTTGTATGCAAAGTGGGCATTGGTGAATGCGGCCACGCCAGTTATCGTTACGCAGCCGGTGGGAGCGACGGTGAACGAAGGCGCCAGCAGCCCGGTTTTGAGCATAGCGGCAACGGTGAGCGATAGCGGAACGCTGAACTACCAGTGGTACAGCAGCACGACGAGCAGCAATAGCGGCGGCACAGCGATCACCGGCGCAATGGGCGCATCGTATGCGGCGCCGACGTCAAAGGCTGGAACGACCTACTACTATGTCGTGGTGACGAACACGAACAACAGCGCAACAGGCAGCAAGACAGCAACGGTAACGAGCAACGTAGCCACAGTAACGGTGAACGCAACAACTCCGGTGCCTGTCGACACTCTTCCACCGGTTACCGCCGCTGTAGCTTCGTCGGTTTATGGACCGGACCCTGTCTATAACTTCTATCGATCTGATATCACGCTGACGCTCACTGCAACGGACAGTGGTCCTAGCGCACTCGCGACGGAATACGCCTCAGGCGTAAAGCGAACCGAATACCGCGTAAACGGCGGAACGTGGAATGTGTACACAGGTCCGATCCTTGTTCAGCAAAATGGGGTATATACGTATGAGTATCGAAGCACCGACAATGCAGGGAACGTAGAGAACGTCAAATCTATCGAGCTGAAGCTCGACAAGACGGCACCGGTTACGCTATATCACTTCGACCCGATCTTTGCCCGCAACAAGGCAGGACAACAATACATCAGCGGATTTACTACGACCCTGCGCGCCACAGATCCTGAAGCGGGATCAGGCGTAAAGACTACGTTATACCGCATCAATGGCGGAGCGTGGACCCTCTACTCCGGATCGTTCACGGTAACCGCCGGATCGACGAAGACGGTGGAGTACTACAGTGTGGATCATGCAGGGAATATAGAAGGGCCGATGAACAAAATGGATTTCGTTAAAGGCATCTTCACAGGAGCAGGCTTATTCTAGACTTAATCCCACAAAGTGACTCCAAGCTCTGTAGCGTAATCCGGGTACTTTGCGGGGACCCCAAATGAACAAAGCCCCACAAAGTGACGCCAAGCTCTGGAGCATAATCCGGGTACTTTGCGGGGACCCCAAATGAAATACAAGGAGGATCATACGTGGAACTTAATGAGCAGGCAGTCGTACAGCCGAAAAAGTCGTGGGTCAAACCAGAATTGCAATCTCTGGACATACGAGATACAAAGTATTGGGAGTATGTAATTGATCCGAATACGGGGTTTTGGCATGAAGTGTGGGTAAATGAAAGTTAAATGAGGTTTCTCAGGCGTTCTCTTATCTTAGGGGAACGCTTTTCTCATGCCTAATATTAGGAGAAAACGCTTCATTCCTGTATTTTCCTGCCTTTTTTGCATTCTTCATACGTTGTCATTTTATTGACCAGGTGTTAGAATATGATACATACATTTTACATAATGGTGGAGGAATAACTTTGAAAAAACTAAGTGTAATGATTTTAGCTTTAGTATTCATTTTGGCGATTACCGCTTGCGGGGCTAAACCCAATCAAGCTGGGGGCACGAAGTACAAATTTGCGACAGATGCGGCTTATGCGCCAATGGAATACATGGATAAAGACAAATTGTCAGGTTTCGATATTGATTTCCTTGCAGAAGTAATGAAAGAAGCTGGGCTTCAATATGATGTAACCAACACAGGCTGGGATACGATGCTGACAAGCGTTCAGCAGGGTAAAGAATATCAAGGGGGTATTTCCAGCGTTTCGATTACTGACGAACGTAAACAAACCTACGATTACACAATTCCTTACTTTGAGTCCACGAACATGATTCTGGTTAAAGAAGGAAGCCCGATCAAAAGCGCAACGGATCTGAAAGATAAGAAAGTAGCGGTTCAAATCTCTACGACGGCTGATACGTTGATGACCAAAATTATGGGTGCTGATAACAAGGCCCTGAAACGTTTGGACAACAATACACTCGCGTTGATGGAGCTTGAAAATGGCGGTGTTGACGCAGTTGTAGCGGATATTGCCATCATTCGCGAATATGTGAAAAACAATCCGAATAAAAAATTAGTGGCAATCCCGGATCCAAAAAACTTTGAATCCGAATACTACGGAATTCTGCTCCCTAAAGGCAGCGAACTCAAAGCTAAGCTTGATCCTGCGATCAAGAAAGTTATTGAGAACGGTGCATATGCGAAAGTGTACAAAAAATGGTTCGGTCAAGAGCCTGACACCAAGAAGCTGCTCGAGCAAAAATAATCGTTTGGCAAGCATGCGTAACTTCAACTTTGCGCATGCTTTTATTCTGTAAACAGCAAAATAGGAAACGAAAGGGAAGTGTTTATGGATTTTCGTTTTGACATCATTGCAGAGTACATTCCTTTGTTACTAAAGGGTACTCTTTGGACAATAGGCATATCAATCCTATCCATCCTTTTTGGCTCCGTATTAGGCCTTGGTGTTGGGTTGGGTAAATTGTCAAGCCGTTGGTACCTTCGCTGGCCGACGAGCATGTATGTAAACTTTTTTCGCGGCACGCCGCTCCTCGTACAAATTCTGCTTGTCCATTTCGGGGTCGTTCCTTTATTCATCGGTACAACGAATGCGATTGCAGCATCCATTGTGGCTCTTTCTTTAAATTCAGCAGGGTACATGGCCGAGATTTATAGAGCCGGGATTCAATCCATCGATAAGGGGCAAACGGAAGCTGCTTATTCGCTCGGGATGACACATGTCCAAACGATGAAATCGATCATTTTGCCGCAAGCCATCAAACGCATGATTCCGCCGTTCGGCAATGAGTTTATCGTTTTGATCAAAGACTCGTCGTTATTTGCAATCATCGCTGCGCCGGAGCTGATGTATTGGTCGAACGCGATGCGCAGCCAGTACTTTAAAGTCTGGGAGCCGTATTTGACGGCAGCTTTGATCTATTTCATTCTCACTTACTCCCTAAGTAAGCTTCTCGGATATCTGGAAAGGAAAGTGTAACGAAGATGAGCGCCATGATCGAAGTTAGAAACTTGAAAAAAGCATACGGCGACAATGTCGTCCTTCGGGATATTAACGCTGACATCCAAAATAAAGAAGTTCTTGTCGTCATTGGGCCATCCGGTTCAGGGAAATCCACGTTTCTACGTTGTCTGAATCTGCTGGAACAGCCGGACGGAGGAACCATTCTCGTTGAAGGCAAATCGTTGCTGGATCCGGCGAACAAAATTCACGAAATTCGCATGGAGTTAGGTATGGTATTCCAACGGTTTCATTTGTTCCCGCACATGAAGGTGATCGACAATATTACGCATGCACCGATTCAAGTAAGAAAATGGCCTGTGGAGAAGGCGCGGAAAAAAGCGCTTGAACTTCTTGAAAATGTAGGCCTTTCCGATAAAGCCAATGCGCTTCCGGACTCACTCTCCGGCGGTCAGGCGCAGCGTGTTGCGATAGCAAGAGCGCTTGCGATGGAACCTAAAATTATGCTGTTCGACGAGCCCACCTCGGCGCTTGATCCTGAGATGGTCGGCGAAGTATTAGCGGTGATGAAGCAGCTCGCCAAAGAGGGAATGACGATGGTTGTTGTAACTCATGAGATGGGCTTTGCCCGCGAGGTAGGCGACCGCGTTATGTTCATGGAGCAAGGTGTGATCGTGGAGGAAGGAACGCCCGAGCAAATTTTTGAGCATGCGAAACAGGAACGTACGAAGTCATTTTTATCTAAAGTACTTTAAAGAGAAAGTGAAAAGTCTCACTCCGATGGCTTCGGGGTGAGACTTTTTTCTGTTTTACCAACCGCGTTGGTAGGATGCAGGCGGCGTGATTTCGGCGTTAAGCTTGCGAGCCGCTGTTCTTGCCCAATACGGGTCCCGCAGCAAAACTCGACCTAGGAAGATCAGATCAGCCCGTTCGTTGCGCAATATCTCTTCGGCTTGTTCAGGCTCTGTAATCAACCCGACGGCACCTACAGGAATGCCTGCTTGAGTACGAATGGTTTCGGCGAATGGAACCTGATAGCCCGGATATACGGTCGGGACAACGGGGACATGACCGCCTGAGCTGACGTCGATCAAGTCTACGCCCAGCGCCTTCAGTTTAGATGCGTAGTGGACGTGATCTTCGGGAGTCAGCCCTTGCGGTGCGTATTCATGAGCGGATATACGCAGGAATAGAGGACCGTCCCAGCGCTCCCGGATACGGGTGACAATTTCGCTCAAGAAGCGGAAGCGCCGGTCCCTGTCGCCACCGTATTCATCTTCCCGGTGATTGGTGAGTGGAGATAGAAATTCATTGATCAGGTAGCCATGAGCACCATGGATTTCAATCACGTCGAACCCGGCTTGCTTGGCTCGTGACGCGGCATCGGCGAAAGCTGCAATCGTATCTTGGATTTGTTGGTACGTAGCGGCTTCAGGCGTTTTGTAAGCATCCGAGAAAGGGATGGCCGTAGGAGCGATTATCGGACCGTCCAGGACGGCTTTGCGCCCGGCATGGGCCAGTTGAATGCCTGCATGGGCACCATGCCCGTGGATCGAGTCGACGACTCGCCGGAGACCCTCCACATGAGTGTCATCCCAAATGCCCAGATCTTTAGGCGAAATTCTTCCTTGCGCGGTCACAGCGCTGGCTTCCAAAATAACGAGGCCTACCTGACCTACCGCGCGGGTCGCATAATGGACATGATGCCAATCCTTCACTACGCCAGTTTCGTCCGAGGCGTACATACACATGGGGGACATGACGATCCGATTTTTTAAAGTCACTTCTTTAATGGTATAGGGAGTAAAAAGCATATGAGCTCACATCCTCGCTTATTTGGATTAATTATTAACAATGTCATTGTTTATTCTATACTATTCCACTTGGAATTATCAAGTTTAATGAAGCTTGAAAGGTGAATGCAGAAGGCATAAAATATGTTAAGGCTGCGAATGAGGCGCAACTGCTGTTTGGCGGCTTTTCTTTTTTGGCTTTGCCGAATTTGAAACTTTTTCATTACTAAAACAGTCTATTCCATATGTGCTTTTTCAATATTGAGGAGGATTTTACGAACATGAACCATCAGATGAAATACACGCTTGCGTTAGTTGCGGCGTTTACGATATTAACAGGTTGCAGCAGCAACAAGGCGGAGCCGACACCTTCAGCAGGCGCGACAGCAAGCAGTACAGCTAATGCAACGAGCACCGTCTCCCCTTCTGCATCGGCTTCTGATAAAGCCACATCGTCGGCATCGCCGTCACCCAAACCGACGCAAGCCCCAAGCGTTACGCCTACGCCTTCAGCAAACAGCGGAAAAAATGGAGCTGTTCAAGTCGTTGCCAAACCTGAAAGCATCACCGTACTCGTCAACAAGCAAAATTCTTTGCCCCCCGACTACGAACCTACAGATTTGGTGTATCCTGATGTTCCATTTGTCTTCTCAGAAAAGATCGAGAAACGGGAGATGCGCAAGACAGCGGCAGATGCGCTGGAAAAACTTTTTGCAGGAGCGGAGAAGGACGGCATTCACCTTGTGGGCGTGTCGGCTTACCGTTCTTACGCAACGCAGAAGTCCGTTTTTCAGAGATACGTTCTGAAAGATGGCGAGGAAAAAGCGAAAACCTATAGTGCAGTCCCTGGTACGAGTGAGCATGAAACGGGACTGGCTATTGATGTAACGGGCAGCGATGGCAAATGTGCGGCCGAGGATTGTTTTGGAGGCACGAAAGAAGCGAAATGGATCGAACAGCATGCAGCCGAATATGGCTTCATTGTTCGTTATCCGAAAGGGAAAGCCAACATTACCGGTTACCAGTATGAACCTTGGCATATTCGCTATGTAGGCACGGATTTGTCCAAAGAGCTTACAGCTAAAGGGCTTACGATGGAGGAATATTTTAAAGCGGCACCCGTAACGAAATAACTTAACACGGTTCGCCTTTACTTTTGGTTATGTCGTAATTTTATATAGTTGTCTGTCGCTAATTCGAAATTTATCAGGCTCCTTTGTCATGCTACAATGAATCCAAGTCACTTTTTTGGAGGTTAATCATGATAAAAGTAGCAATGTTAAGTTTTTGGCACGTTCATGCAAGAGACTATGCGAAACAAGTAGCCGAGCATCCGAATACGGAAATTGTAGCCGTTTGGGATGAGGTGCAGGAGCGGGGACAAGCAGAGGCAGAGGCTCGCGGTGTCGCTTTCTATTCAGATTTGCAAGAACTGCTTGCGAATCCTGAAATTGATGGCGTTGTCGTCGATACGCCAACGAATCTTCACCGCGATGTAATGGTTGCGGCTGCGAAGGCGGGCAAACATATTTTTACTGAAAAAGTAATTGCACCGACGTTGCGGGAAGTCAATGAAATTTTGCAAGCAGTTGAGGAAGCGGGGGTCCAGTTGACGGTATCGCTTCCAAGGCTGAACGCAAGTTATACCTTAGCAGTTCAAGATATTGTGCGGCAAGAGCTGCTCGGTCAAATTACGTTGGTGCGGACACGCTTGTCCCATAATGGCGGTCTTTCCACAGCGTCTAATCCGAAGGGCTGGCTTCCGGAACATTTCTATAATGCAGAGCAGTGCGGTGGCGGAGCTTTGATCGATCTTGGCTGCCATCCCATGTATTTGACCCGGCTTTTCCTCGGAATGCCGCAGTCTGTAAGCGCTTCTTACGGATATGTGACAGGCAGGGAAGTGGAAGATAATGCCGTATCTACGCTGCAATATGATAATGGCGCAATCGGCATCGTCGAGGCCGGCTTCGTGAATGCATTTTCGCCGTTTGTGATTGAAGTTCACGGAACGGATGGAAGCTTGCTGTACTCCGATCATGACGGCAAGCTGCTGCTTCGCACAACAAGACTCCCTGAAGCAAGCGGGAAGTGGATAGAGCAAGGAAATCTGCCGGATGCGAGACTATCCGCGTTTGAACAATGGGTATCCCATATTCAAAATGGAACCAAAGCAACTGAAAATATACAACTCGCCGTAGATCTGACGAAGCTGATGGAGGCTTCCAATCGATCTGCCGCCTCCAAAGGGCAGGTTCGAATCGATTCTTTACAGGCATAAT
Source organism: Paenibacillus sp. GCM10027628 (assembly GCF_042676385.1). NCBI lineage: Bacteria > Bacillati > Bacillota > Bacilli > Caryophanales > Paenibacillaceae > Paenibacillus > Paenibacillus sp. GCM10027628. The sequence goes on along the minus strand of NZ_JBHTHA010000001.1, from coordinate 60,548 downwards.
TCGTTAGAATGACACGGAAAGGAGGTTATGTATGAACACAAGCAACCACGGGAAGCTGATGGTCCAACCTTTTTATTTTGAACCGATGCTCGAAAATCCAATGGCCTTGGATCGGTTGGAACTTGCTTTTCGTTGGGGAAGCTACGGGTTTCGCATACTTCGGTGTCATCTAACCTCTTTTCCGCCTGGTACCGTTATCGATTTCCATCATCATTCTGAATATGAGTTTCATTACATACCACGTGGAAAAGGCACCGTTACACTCGATGGGACGGTTCATCCCCTTCATGAGGGGATGCTTTATTTGACGGGTCCAGGCGTCAGCCATCGTCAGGAAGCTGATGAGCGGGAAGCGATGGATGAGCTGTGCCTGCACGTGGATATCGTTAAGCTGGATCAAGCTACCGAAAATTCCCACGTCATGGGTGCCTGGGGAGAGGCGTGGGAGATTGCCGAGGCCGATGCGTGCATCCGGCAGCTCGAAGAGCTTCCGCATTGGCCGGCGATGGACCGGCAGGATGCGATGAAGTGGTTCCTTATCGCCTATGAAGCTTGGCGGAGCAACCAATTAGGCCATTACACCATGATTAAGCAAGCCATTGTGCAAATGCTGTTAAGAACCGTAGGCGCTTATAGAGAAGAGCCGCAGGGACTAAACCTGCCTGCACGCGACATGAAGAGCTACCGCTACCAGCTTGCGGTGCAGTTTATTCAAGACAACTACCGACGTCCGCTGACGCTGGAAATTGTTTCGGAGCGCGTGCAGATCAGCTCACGGCAGCTGCAGCGTATTTTCAAGGAGCTGGCTGGAATCGCATTCAGCGATTACTTGCAGCAAGTTCGGCTGCAGCATGTATGCAACGAGCTGCTACAAAGCAACTGGACGCTTGAAAAGATCGCGGAGAGCAACGGCTTCGCCACAAGCAATTACTTGCACTACGTGTTCAAGAAAGCTTATGGCATGACTCCGGTGCAGTATCGGGAGAAAGTTAAAGGTACCGGATAGAGGAGCGAAGAGGCGGCCTGTAATGTTCATGCCCTTTGCAGCGTTTCACGAATGACCAAAAGAGGGCACACACCTGAGAAGAGCTGCGCGTCTTTAGAGGAATCGGCAATAACTAGCAGTTAACGCTATTTTTCCGCGTTAAAGTCGAGCAGGCAATCGATGGCAGGACGATAACGCGGAAAAACATGCTTAAGTCCGCGGAAGCACGGTGCGGGCAAGGATCTTCGGCAGTTTAAGACTGTTTTTCCGCGTTAAAGTCGGCTCTCATGCCTTTGGCTGGCCGTTAGCGCGGAAAAACAAGCTTAAGTCAAGCGGGAATGAAAAAAGTGGTTGAGCAGGAGTTAACTCCTTGTTCAACCACTTTTTCTTTATTCGAAAAGGCCGCGCAAGCTTTCGTTATAAGGCGCGCGCACGATGCCTTTTTCCGTGATAATCGCGGTGACGTACTCATTCGGCGTTACGTCGAATGCCGGATTGTAGACTTTCACGCCTTGAGGCGCAGTACGCTTGCCGAAGCCTTGCGTAATTTCATCCTCGTGACGTTCTTCGATCGGAATATCGGCGCCGGTTGGCGTGTTCAGATCGATCGTGGACAGCGGGCACGCCACATAGAACGGAATGCCGTGTGCCTTGGCCAACACGGCTACGCTGTAAGTGCCGATCTTGTTGGCGACATCGCCATTCGCCGCTACGCGGTCCGTCCCGACGATAACCGCTTGAATCCAACCCTTGGACATGACCGCGCCGGCCATGTTGTCGCAGATCAGCGTCACGTCCACGCCGGCTTGCTGCAGCTCAAAAGCCGTCAGCCGTGCGCCCTGCAGCACCGGCCGGGTCTCATCCGCGAACACCTTGATGTTCACGCCTTTCTCTTTCGCCAAGTAGAACGGCGCTAGCGCTGTGCCGTACTTGGCGGTGGCGAGGCCGCCGGCGTTGCAGTGCGTCAGCACGCCGAAACCGTCGGCGAACAGCGTCAGCGCATGCTCGCCGATCAACCGATTCGTCTCCTCGTCCTCCGCTTGAATTTGCTTCGCTTCGTCGAGGAGCGCTTGCTTGAAGTCAGCCGCATTCACGCCGGTTGACGCAAGTGCTTCCGCTCGAGCCCGCATGCGGTCGAGCGCCCAGAACAAATTCACGGCCGTCGGGCGCGACGTCGCCAGGTAGTCCGCTTGCTTCTGGACTTCGGCCTGAAGCCCGTCCACACCGGCATCCAGGCCACGGACGCCCAGATAAACCCCATACGCGGCGGCGATCCCGATCGCAGGAGCGCCGCGTACCTTCAAGTGACGGATCGCTTCCCACACCTCAATCGGTGTTTCCAGCGGTAAATACACGATTTCTTCCGGCAGCAATCGCTGATCTAACAGATCCAGCTGCTGGCCGTTCCAGCGCAAGGATTGCAATGCCCCTTGCTCGTTCGTTACTTCTGCTCCGATATGGCTCATAGTGCAAGTCCTCTTTCTATAGTTGATTCTTGGGTGACCAGATCAATAAGTTCATCGATTGATTTTGCTTGACGGTTGATACGAATCAGCTTCGTTCCAATGGCTAAAGCAAGGCGTTGGGCGCGCTCTCTGGCTGATGCATCGTCAATCTTATCGATATCCGCTACATGCGCAAGTCCATACACGCGGCGCACCATTTTAGCTCCCGTGAATCCGAAGGTATCCTGAAGCAAAGTCGCCATGAAATAGTCCTGATACCCCGGCGTTTGGAAAACACGGTCAACCCCATGCTCATTCCATAGCTTGCGGAAGTTGCTTTCGAAGTTGGACCATACGTCTTTAACCGTTTGCAGCAAGTAATTACGGTAAGCGGCACGGCTCTCATCATCCTTGCTCCAACCTTCTTGGCCGGCAAAGTTAAGCAGCAGATTCGCTAAAACGGCGCCAATATCGAAACCCATCGGACCGTAATAAGCGAATTCAGGGTCAATTACTTTGGTAGAATCAGGCTTAATGAAAATACTGCCGGTATGCAGATCTCCGTGCAAAAGCGCTTGAGCGCTGGTCAGGAATTTGTTGCGCAAAATAGCTACTTCCAGATGAAGCTCGTTATCATTCCAAATTTGCTCGGCAGCATCACGAATATGGGCTTCGATGCTATTCGTATCCGCGTCGCGATAAGGATCGTCAAAAATCAAATCTTCCGTAATTTTGCAAAGCTCCGGATTGATAAAACGTCCAAGCTGAACTTTCTTTTCCTGCTGATTTTTCCCCAAATCCGAGGTGAAGAAAAGGGTGTGAGCCAGAAAACGGCCGATATGCTCTGCAAACAACGGGTATTGATTTCGCTCAATGAGCCCTTTGCGCATGATGACATGATCGCTTAAATCTTCCATCACGGTCAGCGCGAGATCCGGTTCGTAAGCATAAACGTGCGGAACGAGATCCGGGCACAGCGACTCTTCAATTTGCAGCGCTTCGCTTTCAATGCGAGCGCGGTCTAGTGTTAAGGGCCAGGATTCCCCGACCACTTTGGCATAAGGAAGAGCTTGTTTTAAAATAATACTTTTGCCTGTGCTTGGCTCCGAAATGTGGAACACTAAATTTAAATTGCCGTCACCGATTTCCCGGCTGGACAGCTCTGCTCCTGCCTGAAACAAGTCCGGAATTTGCCGGGCGTACTGGATCGCTTGCGCTTCGCTAAGCGGATGGTATTTAGACATGCGATTGCCTCCTCTATGCATTGGTTTTAATTCCAACCAATTTACTATGTATTGATCATCTTTCCCTAGTATAAGACAAAATGCCCAACCTTGAAATACTTAGTTCTAAATTGCAACATAATTTACATGAAAACAGCGAAAATGAGGCAAATTAGCATGAACGGTTGCGTTCCTGTATAATTAAGGAAGATTTGATTAATGAAGGAGGCGTTTGATCATGGCAACAGCAACATCTCAATCGATTCAAGTCGTACTCAACAAACAAATTGCGAATTGGGGCTTACTTTACATTAAGCTTCATAATTTCCACTGGTATGTAAAAGGCAATCAATTTTTTACGCTTCATGTTAAATTTGAAGAGCTTTATAATGAAGCAGCCCTCCATGTCGACGAGCTTGCCGAACGTCAGCTTGCCATCGGCGGACAGCCTGCAGCAACGATGAAACAATATTTGGAGCTTTCTTCACTTAAGGAAGCATCCGGCAGCGAGACAGCCACGAAAATGGTGGAAGCGATCATCGAAGATTTCAGCATCGTCATCGAGGAGCTGAAGGCTGGAATCAAAGCGTGTGAAGAGGCCGACGATGAGACGACATCGGACATGCTATTAGCGATTCAAACCTCTCTGGAAAAACACCGTTGGATGCTTCAATCCTTCCTGGGATAAAACAGCTTTACAAAATCTTTAACCTGGCCAAACATGTGCATAACGAAAGCGGGTTATACTGTAAGCAAATGAGATTCGGAGGATTGCCTGATGAAAATCCTAAATCTGCTGCTTATATGTGCCGCTTGTTGCGTTTTGTTTCTATTAGCTTTCGGTGCGGATTCTCCGGGTTCTTCCGCAGATCCGAACCCGATGAAGCAGAATCAAGAACAGTTTGCCCGTATTCAACCCGCTTATTACGCTGATAATTCTAAATAGTAGTGCAAAGGGATGGCTGACAAAGTCATCCCTTTGAATTTTACCGAAGATGGCAGCTCATGCTCCGATCGCCTTTGTCATTTAGTTAATCGCTTACTTCCCGCATTGTTTTGCCCAGTCAGATTTCTTATAATATAGAGCATCACAGTGGAGAACGAGGTGTGCAAGATTTGGATACGAAACCAATCGCTCTCAAGGAATGGGCGTCAGCTGTTAGAGCTCTGGAAAGCGGGGAGCAAATCTTTATTATGCGCAAGGGAGGAATCGTTGAAGAAACAAGGGATTTCCAGGTGGAGTCCGATGCTTTTTTTCTCTATCCGACCTATGAGCACCAACGCAGAGAATTATTGAAAGATCAGTACCGCAGCGTGATTGATCAGACACTGGAAGATTGGAGTCCCGAGGATTCGAACGTTAAGATCAGTACCTACGCTGAATTGGTTGAAGATATTGAGATTAGCGATCAAGATCAGCTTAATAAGCTGTATCCCTTTCATATCTGGACCGAGAATTTTACGGAAGAAAGACTGAAGTGGAAACGCAAAAACCCACTGCATATTATGTTGTTACGGGTTTATAAACTGGATTCTCCGGTAGAAGTTCCGATCGAACAAGCCTATTTGGGATGCAAGTCGTGGATTCAAATTCAAAGCGAACAGCTTGAAGATCTATCTATGACCCCAGTTCTTGCAGATGAGGCATTTCATGCGCAAATTGAAGAGATCAAACGACATCTTGCTCTTTAGATGACATCATTTTCACAAATGCTCTCTTTTTTCGTGGAATTGCCCTTTCTTGATTTCAATCGGTAAGTTATAATAGAATTATTCTAATGAGAATCAGTGAGAATCATTTAAGAATGATTTTCATATAAAAGTACATTTACTTTATGGAGGCATAAGAAATGGCAAATTCACCAACATTCACAATAGACGGTCTGAAAGCGAACGTCGAAGGAAAGGAAATTTTGAAAGGTCTTAGCCTTGAAATCAAAGGTGGAGAAGTTCATGCGATCATGGGACCTAACGGAACTGGTAAAAGTACGCTGGCATCCGCTTTGATGGGCCACCCTAAATATGAAGTAACGGAAGGCTCCGTAACGCTGGACAGCGAAGACGTGCTGGATATGGCTGTTGATGAAAGAGCTCGCGCTGGCCTTTTCCTCGCTATGCAATATCCAAGCGAAATTACGGGCGTAACAAACGCTGACTTTTTGCGCAGTGCTATGAACGCACGCCGCGGAGAAGGCAACGAGATCTCCCTGATCAAGTTCATTCGTCAAATGGAAGGTAAGATGAAACAACTGGAAATGAATCCCGAGTTCATGCACCGTTACTTGAACGAAGGCTTCTCCGGCGGTGAGAAAAAACGTAACGAAATTCTTCAAATGCTGCTACTTGAGCCGAAAATCGTCATTCTTGACGAAATCGACTCCGGTCTCGACATCGACGCACTTCGCATCGTAGCTGAAGGCGTTAACGCTATGCGCAGCGAAGATCGCGGTTTCCTGATCATCACGCACTATCAGCGTTTGCTCAATTACATTAATCCTGATTTTGTACATGTTATGATGCAAGGTCGCATCGTAAAATCCGGCGGTCCTGAGCTGGCTCAGCGTCTGGAAGCGGAAGGTTACGACTGGATCAAAGAAGAGCTCGGCATCGTGGATGAAACTGTAGGTCAAGACGAGGAAGAATTCAAAATTCCAATGAACACAACCGCGCCGAAGTACTAATCAGGAGGATAACATGAGCACTCAAACAACGCTTTCCATTGATTCGAATGCGGTCATCGAGCTCTCCCGCAGTAAGCAAGAGCCGGAATGGATGACTTCCCTTCGTACAGAAGGGTTGAAGCTTGCCGAATCTTTGGAATTACCCAAGCTTGAAAAGACAAGAATCGACCGATGGAGCATTTCCTCCTATGGTTCCTATAAAGCGCAAGCCCCTCTTGCATCCTTAGATGAATTACCTGAAGCAGCAAGAGGTTTAGCAAATCCGGATAACCTGATCGTACAAAGAAACTCCGGTATCGTGCACAAGCAAGTTTCCGAACAATTGAAACAGCAAGGCGTCATTTTCACAGATCTGGAAACGGCTCTTAGAGAGCATGCCGATCTGGTAAAGCCTTACTTCATGAAAGCTGTAGAAGCGAACGAAAATCAATTGACAGCACTTCATGCAGCCCTATGGAACGGTGGCATATTCCTTTATGTGCCTAAAGACGTTCGTGTTGATATTCCGCTACAAGCTTTGTTTGTTACGGACAATGCAGAGGCTACCTTTGCTCCTCACGTACTGATCGTTGCCGAGCAATTCAGCTCTGTGACTTATGTCGATAATTTTGTATCTGCTCACACAGGTGGCGAACTGGTGCAAAACGGAATCGTCGAAGTGTTCGTGAAACCAGGCGCTAAAGTTCATTACGCATCCATACACAACCTTGGCGAGTCCGTTACGGATTTGACATACCGCCGCGCTATTCTTGAGAATGACGGCGCCGTTCAGTGGGTAGTTGGCGAGCTGAACTACGGTAATACCATGTCGGATACGACATCGGTTCTTAAAGGCAATGGCTCCGATTCCGATGCAAAGGTGATCTGTGTAGGGACGGATGAGCAGAAGCTAAATCTGACCACACGCGCTGTTCACTGGGGCAAAGCTTCGACTAGCGACATGATCACTCGTGCAGTTATGAGAGACGGCGCTACGGCAATCATTAACGGTATCACCAAGATCGAAAAAGGCGCTACGGGCTGTAACGGCCAGCAAACCGAGAAAGTGCTGATGCTGAGTCCGAAAGCACGCGGTGACGCAAATCCGATCCTCTTGATCGACGAAGATGATGTTAAAGCAGGCCACGCAGCGAGCGTAGGCCAAGTCAATGCCGAACAGGTTCATTACTTGATGTCTCGCGGAATTCCGAAGGAAGAGGCTCAGCGCTTGATCATTTACGGATTCTTGGCGCCGGTCGTTTCAGAAATTCCGATCAAGATTGTTGAGGAACAACTACAAAGCTTAGTGGAGAGGAAGCTGGGACAATGAAAACCTCGGAGATACGTGAACTTTTTCCCATACTCAAGCAAGAAGTGAACGGTCATCCCCTGGTTTACCTGGACAGCGCAGCGACTTCCCAGAAGCCGATCACGGTGATTGAAGCACTGAAGCATTATTACGAGTGGGACAATTCTAACGTTCACCGTGGGGTTCATACACTGGGTTCTCGTGCGACTGACGCTTATGAAGGGGCTCGCTCTAAAGTGGCCAAATTCATTAACGCATCCAGCGAGCAGGAGATCATTTTCACTAGAGGCACAACGACAGCTATCAATATTGTGGCGACCAGTTTTGCGAAAACGCTGAATGAAGGCGATGAGATCGTCATTACTCCGATGGAGCATCACTCCAACCTGATTCCTTGGCAGCAAGCCGCCAAGGCGTCAGGCGCCACTTTGAAATATATCCCGTTACAGCCGGATGGCACGATTTCACTGGCCGATGTGGAACAGGTCATTACAGACCGTACGAAAATCGTTTCGGTCGTTTATGTTTCCAACGTACTTGGTGTCATCAATCCGGTCAAAGAAATTGCCCGAATTGCTCATAAGCATGGAGCCAAGATGATGGTTGACGGCGCACAAAGCACGCCGCACATGAAAGTGGATGTGCAAGATTTGGACTGCGATTTCTACGGGCTTTCCGGACATAAGATGTGTGGGCCTACTGGAATCGGGGCATTGTATGGGAAGAAGGCACTGCTTGAAACGATGGAGCCAGTCGAGTTTGGCGGCGAGATGATTGATCATGTGGATTTGTACGAATCGACATGGAAGGAGCTGCCTTGGAAATTCGAAGGCGGAACGCCAATCATCGCCGGAGCTGTCGGGTTGGGCGCGGCGATCGATTTTCTGCAGGAAGTCGGCATGGATAACATTTATAAACATGATATACAGCTGACTCAGTACGCTCTCGATCGCATGGCGCAGATTGAAGATCTGACTGTTTATGGTCCAACCAAAGATCGTGCGGGACTTGTAACGTTCAATCTTGGGGATGTGCATCCTCATGATGTGGCGACCGTTCTGGATGCGGAAGGTGTCGCTGTACGGGCAGGGCATCACTGCTGTCAGCCTCTCATGAGATGGCTCCAAGTGACAGCTACCGCACGCGCCAGCTTTTATCTGTATAATACAGAAGCCGATGTTGACCGACTTGTAGCAGCCTTACAAAAAACAAAGGAGTACTTCGGTCATGCAATTGGATGATTTATACCGCAGAGTGATTATGGATCACTATAAAAATCCACGCAACCGCGGGAAATTCGAGTCTGACGAAGCGGTGACCATCGACCTTAACAATCCGACCTGCGGCGATAAAATTTCGCTGCAAATGCAGGTTGAGGATGGCATCGTAAAGAACGCCAAGTTTCTTGGTGAAGGCTGTTCCATCAGCTTATCTTCCGCTTCCATGATGACGGATGCCGTAAAAGGCAAGACGCTGGACGAAGCGTTGAAGATGGCCGAGAACTTCTCCGGTCTGATGAAAGGCGAAAACGTAGAATTTGAATACGAAGATATAGAGGCATTATCCGGGGTTAATAAATTCCCTGCACGGATCAAATGCGCAACCCTTGCCTGGAACGCTCTGCGCAAAGGGATTGAGCAGTCACAAAAGCACGAATGAGTAACGCTTACGAAGACAGTTTTGCAAGCAAAACTCTTAGGAGGAATCAACCATGGCCAAACAAATGCCCGATCTTGAGGATTACAAATATGGCTTTAGGGACGAACACAAAGCAGTGTTCCAGTCCGGAAAAGGCTTGACTCGTGAGATCGTAGAGGAAATTTCCAGAATGAAAGGCGAACCGGATTGGATGCTTGAATTCCGTCTGAAGTCTCTGGAGCAGTTTTTCAAAATGCCTATGCCGCGCTGGGGCGGTAACATGGACGATCTGGATTTCAACGATATCCAGTACTATGTAAAACCATCCGAGAAGCAAGGTAAAACATGGGAAGAAGTTCCTACGGAAATTAAAGAAACATTCGACAAGCTCGGTATTCCGGAAGCGGAGCAAAAGTTTCTCGCCGGTGTATCCGCGCAGTACGAGTCCGAAGTTGTTTATCATAGCATGCAAAAGGAACTCGAAGACCAAGGCGTTATCTTTACGGATACCGACACGGCGCTTCGCGAGTACCCTGAGCTGTTCAAGGAATATTTCGGAACAGTTATTCCACCAAGCGATAACAAATTCGCTGCGTTAAACAGTGCCGTATGGTCCGGCGGATCCTTTATCTACGTACCAAAAGGCGTAAAATGCGAAATTCCGCTGCAAGCGTATTTCCGCATTAATTCCGAGAACATGGGTCAATTCGAGCGTACGCTTATTATCACTGACGAAGACAGCTTCGTGCACTACGTAGAGGGCTGTACTGCTCCGATCTACAGCACGAACTCCTTGCACAGTGCGGTCGTTGAGATCGTTTGTAAGAAAAACTCCCGCGCCCGTTATACAACGATCCAAAACTGGGCGCCTAACATCTACAACCTCGTTACCAAACGTGCGGTTGCAGAAGAGAATGCAACAATGGAATGGGTCGATGGCAACATCGGTTCCAAGCTGACGATGAAATACCCGGCTGTTGTACTCAAAGGCCGCGGCGCTAAAGGTATGGTTCTTTCCATCGCGGTAGCGGGTAAAGGACAGCATCAAGACGCAGGTGCGAAGATGACGCATCTGGCGCCGGACACGACATCTACAATCGTATCCAAATCGATTTCGAAGCATGGCGGCAAAGTAACGTACCGTGGTTTGGCTTCCTTTGGACGCAACTCCCAAGGTTCCAAAGCAAATATCAAATGTGATACTTTGATTTTGGATAACGAGTCAACTTCCGATACTATTCCTTACAACGAAATCATGAACGATAACATTACGCTGGAACACGAAGCGACAGTATCCAAAGTATCTGAGGATCAGTTGTTCTACCTCATGAGCCGTGGTCTGACTGAAGCTGAAGCGACTCAAATGATCGTTATGGGCTTTATCGAGCCATTTACTAAAGAACTTCCAATGGAATATGCCGTTGAGATGAACCGTCTGATTAAGTTCGAGATGGAAGGCTCCATCGGTTAATAGGCAAGTTAGCGACAAGACTCCTCCTAGGGGTCTTGTTTTTTTCGTGTAGGGGCCAAACGTACTAAAACGCTTATTCAAGGGATCATGGGTTCACTTTGCAAAGGGCACAACAACAAACAGCAAGTGCACACCTGGAAAGATGTTTTCCATCGTTACAGTGGCGAGGGGGAAATGAAGTCGTGTCTCTAACGATGTTTTTGATGCTTATAGACGAGAAAAAAAGCAGTTGTGTATGCTTAGCGAAGCTGAAAAGATGGTTATCATCGTAACAGACATGTGGGGATACTGCAATCGTGGCTCTAACGATATTTTTTATCTTTGCAGACGAGAAGATGGCGGATTGAAAAAAGACAAGTTCGTTCCTAAACGTACGGCTTTAGATAAGGACATGGCCATCGGACAGGTTTATCTGAGGGGACCACTGGATAACTTTGTATCCGTCCTGAGACCGAGTTCCAAGCCTTCCTAAGACTGTTTTGCAAGCCTGGCAGTCATGCTATGCTTAACTAAAGAACGCCGGAAATAAGATGGCTTAGAAGCGAGGGAACGAAATGGGAAGCGAAAGATGGTTCAATGGCATGTGGGAGAGTCGAGGCTGGAATATGCGGGAGATTGATTACCAATGGCCATCTCCTTCGATGCCCATTATTAATATCCGTACCGGAGGTGGCAAAAGATTGGGTTCAAGTCGAGTAGCTGTTGGACTCATCGCTGTCGGCGATATCGCCATCGGCATTGTTTCAATCGGAGCAGTGAGTATCGGCATATTCTCTGTTGGCGCTGTAGCGATAAGTTGGTTGCTCTCACTTGGGGCTGTTGCCATGGCCACTTATATAGCCGGTGGAGCAGTGGCGATTTCGAGCTGGTTCTCGGCTGGAGCCGTTGCGATTGGACAGCTTGTATTAGGGGTGGTTGCCATAGGTAAAACGGCATTAGGTGTCGTTGGTATTGGCGAAACCGTATATGGACTTGTAGCCATAGGGAATCACGGATTTGGCTTGATCCCGATAACGCTCGACTTTGCGAAGTGGGTCATCGGTTTATTTAAATCTTAATTATTTCCATTTAATTTGTAAGGTAGGGTCTACCCAAATCGGGACTACGATACTGCAAATCCAGAGCAGGATCAGCAAAAATGAAATCAATGACAAAAGAAATCCGTACCATTTTCCATAGCGAATATAGCTGATGAATCCGCAGATAAATGCTGTAACCCCAAAAAGAAACCCAATAGGAATAGGGATTAAAAATAAATTTAGAAACACAGCGACTAACCCGAAAATGATGGCATAAAGCGGTAAAACTGAGGGCTTTAGATTGTTAATCATACGAGTTCAACCACCCTTATTTGAGTTATATTTTATAAGCAATCATAACATATTGAGCTACTAAAAGACGAATGAACTAAAGGAGCCATGAGTAGATTATATCCACATCGGAATGCATATTTGTAACATACTTGTCTCACTCTAAGAAGGATAATAACACGTCCTCAAAGGAGAAGAGAATCCATGTGGAATAAGTTAAAAGCTACAGCAATGGGAAGTATGGTCGTAATCCTGGCAACAACGGCAGGGTGTGGAAGCAACCAAGCCATTCCCAAAAGTTCGGCGCCAACAGCAACGCCTTCTGTACAGCAGCAAGGGATTAGCGGCAGCAATTTGACACATAGCATGGCTCATGATGGGCAAGGCATAAACATGCTGAGTACAGACAATGCAGTTTTACCTGTAAAAGCGATAGGGAACATCAATTATGTCTCGGCTAACGATCTCATTCGAATTCTAAAGTTTCAATCCGGATGGGATAATGATAAGTTAAAGATCGGAGACAACGATGCAAACTATGAATTAATCATGAACTCAACCAAAGCTAGCAAGGAAGGCCATGAAATCCAGGTCAAGCAGCCGTTTGTCAAAGAAGGGGATACCGCTTATATTCCAACTTCAGCTTTGGCCGATCTGTTCCAGGAAGATATGGCGTATAGCTTAAAGGATGGGCAGCTACTCATTCACCCGTCTTCAATCATGACGATTGAAAATGAGGATGATCCCGACCCAAACGGCATGACGGCTGAGCTTAATTTCGGCAACGATCCAACCGATCCGTTCAAAGGCGGGGAAGGAACAGTGAACCCGGTTTCGGGTAGAAGCTCAAACACAGATGATTTGCAGGTTTGGTCGCCAAGTGCAAGAGAAGAAGATATGCCTGTATTGAAAAACATTGATGTGAACGGGCTCATCAGCAAAGGGAAGCAATACCTTGGCGTTCCATACGTATTTGGCACGGGCCCTTATCCCCAAACAGGCAAATTCGACTGTTCTACCTATACTCAATATCTCTTCGGCAAATATGGAGTCAGCCTTCCTAGGGTTGCTCGTCAGCAAGCATCGATGGGTACGCTCGTAAGTCGTAATAACTTGCGTAAGGGGGATCTGTTATTTTTTAGAGTGCCAGGCAGATTTAAAAGCAACAATACCGTTGGGCATGTGGGCATATATATCGGTAACATGCAGATGCTGAATGCATTGCCTCCCGTCGTACGAATTACGAACATTGATAAACCCTATTGGAAAAGAAATTTTCTGAGTGCCAGAAGGATTGTCTCCTAACTTCATATAGCTTCAAAGCGAAAGTCTATCCAAGCGATAGGCTTTTTTTATTAAATTTGAAACAAAACACCGTCTGGTGCGTTTTACATATGTATAGTTGGAATGATGAAGGAGGCAAGACCATGAATATCGTTTTAATGGAAAAGATGGCTGACGGACAATTGCGGAAAATTAGTGAACGTCCGTGGGATGAGAAGCTTATAATGGCACTTGATGCAGCTAACTATGTACTCGTGGGCGGGAATGAATATGAAATGATCGAAGGAAGACTGAATTTGGACGAAAACGTTTTTGAATTGCTCCTCATTACCGCCGGAGGTCACGGGGGAGGGAGCGGACATTGAAACGACCGCTAAAAGTCTTATCGGCTTCACTCGGGATCATCATAGCAAGCCAACTTTTACTAATTCCTCTTGGTTTTGCTGAGAACACGAGCCCGAGCAGTTCGCCGTCTGCAGGTGTTCCAAAGCTGGTTGAATGGTCATCAGAAGAGGTGAAAACATATTTCAATCCTGAAGTTGATTGGAGCCTGCCGATTCAAGCTGCAGAAAAAGAAGGGATGGCATCGCCATCCCCTTCACAGACACCGACATCAGGAACTAGCTCAGTTAGTACCGGAGGGGGCACTGCACCCATAATCGTAAATCACGGATATGGCGGTGGATTCGGCTGGGATGATTTGCTCTTATATCATCTAATTTTTAATTCAGGAAGTCCTTATTCTTCGAGCAGTTGGGTGAGCAGTCATCCCTCTTATCAATATCGATCCAACACACCTTATGTCACCAAAACGTATCAAGGGACTTCATTTTCCAATCGATCCGTGACAAAGTCTCCGACTACATCAAGCGGTACGGGCAGCTTTACTACCAACAAATCGTCTGCGAGCACAACAACAGGCACTTCAAGAAGTTCTTCAAGCAGCAGTTCAAGTATAAGCTCCGGTTCCAGCTCCAGCTCAAAATCCACTTCAACTTCGAGCGGGAGTATTGGCGGCAAGTCGAGCGGATTCAGCTCCTCTTCCAGCTCCAGTTCGGGTGGTTAAATCATGGTGTATGAGGTCATTGGAATACCTTCAAAGAACCGAGAGGAACGTGTTCGGCAATTAACCGAGCTCGGATTCACATGGGCGGATCTGGGCGATGAGTCCTATTGGATTGACCAGCTTGTTGTTATGGAACAAGCGACTTATGATGAATTGCAGGCTGCCGCGGCCATGTTGTGGACGATTTTTGATAAAGCCGCGCGCTTCGTGCAGGGACGCAGAGATGTCTATGCACAGTTATCGATTCCCGAAGTGCTCTGGGATGGGCTCGATCGATTGGAGATGAATGCTCCCGGATTCATCAGCAGGTATGCGCGGTTTGATTTTGCCGTGAATCAAGAAGGTAGTATCAAAATGCTGGAGCTGAACGCAGATACGCCGACAGGTTATGTGGAGGCATCAATCGCGACGCCATGGCTCTGTGAACAGTTTGATGTGGAATCTCCGAACCGTGCAATGAAGGAAAGGATACGCCGTGCATGGGAAGTAGAAGCGCCGGATTATGCAGCATGCACCGCATATGGCAGGCATGCCGAAGATACGGGCACCATAGACGCATTGGTTGCGCATAGCGAAAGAGACATTACCTGCATAGATTGCCTCGATTTATGGATAGACGAAGGCGTTGTACGGGTCGGCGAGCAAAGAACGATTAAAAGGATGTTCGCCTTATATCCGAAAGAATGGATGGGAATCGATGACGGAGGCGAAGCGTTCGCCTATTCGATTGAAGAGGGTTATGTGGAGTTATTTAATCCGCTCCATGCGGTTATTTTGCAATCAAAGGGCCTGCAAGCAATCATTTGGAATTTACATGAGAGATTTAGTAGCTTTTTTACAATTGAAGAGCATCATGCAATAGAGCGCTACATGCTCCCTACCTACTATACGCCTGTCCTGGAACGGGATTATGTTTCTAAGTCCATGTTCGGTAGAGAGGGTGGCTCCGTTGAGCTTTATAACGAAAAGGGTGAACTTGAAGTAAAGGACGAGGCTGGTTTTGATACGAGTGTATTTTTCAATCGAATCTTTCAGCAACGAGCCGATTTGCCTAAGCTTCAATTTGCGAATGGAGAGATGCATTTCTTAACCGGTCTTTTCGTCTTGAACGGGGAGCCATGCGGCTTATTAGGGCGAGCAGGCGGGATCATTACAGGGAATTCTAGCCATTTTGTGGCGATAGGAGTGAAATCATCTTGAAACAAGAACGTTTTTGGCTAATGGCAGCCGGTTTTGTCATCGTGATCGGTATCATTTGGGCCATTAGCAGTGCAGCGGATAAGAAGCCGGCGGTTATATCGGGGAACTCGGCAGTAAACAGCAGTGGCGGAACGGGTAGTTATTCGGGCAATGGAACCAATTTGACGACAATAAGTTCTGATTTAAGCAGCAGCGATGTTCCATGGGATTATCAGGTACAGGAAGCTAAAGTGGGTGATTTGCTGGACGGCGATATGATCCTGCTGCCTAATAACGAACGAATTTCAAATGATCAAAATTTTGCTACCGGTGACCAAGTTTGGGTCCTGAGCTATATGAACGCCACGATGAAAACGGACGGCCAAGGGAAGAACGATGTGACCCTCTCGCAATGGAAACCGATCAAAACGTTCAAAAACAAAGAGGACGCTGACAAAGATTTAGCGGAGTTGAAAACGGAAATTAAAACCGAAGTGAATTTGGTGGGTGTTTATAAAACGGAGTTGGATGGGAAATACCGATATTTTGCCGTAGCGGATTTGCCGACAGGGCAAAAAATTAAACAGCCGTTAGCGGAAGAGCGGTATGAGAAGTTCAAAGATAAGAAGCAGGTTCAGGTTGTCATCGAGGAAGTTCATGATTATAGCAATTATGATCAAACGATGGCGAAATTTCGGGGGTGGGCAGAGTGATTGTCGTGAATGTATTAATCAGCTTGTTAGTTATTGTATTGCTTCAATTCGCAGGTATGTACGTGTTTAGCTTAATGACGCCCTACCGGGATATGGAGGAAATCAATAACGGCAATGTAGCAGTCGGAATTACCATGGGAGGCAAATTTGTTGCTACTGCAATCGTGCTCGCCATTGCCGCGTATACGAATTCCTCCATTTGGCATATGAGTCTGTGGTTCGCTGTCGGTTATGTATGCTTAATCGCAGTGTACTGGGTTTTCGATTGGTTGACACCAGGCGTACGTCTCTCCGATCAATTAAAACAAGGTAATGTTGCTGTAGGTACTTTGTTAGCCGCTGTATACATTGGAATGGCCTTAACCATTGGCAGTTTGATTGTCTAAGCTTACATCGTAATGGCCGAAATCTCTACATTTTTGAGCTGGGATAAGTCTATGAAATCGTTTTTAATTTTAATGAGAGGCTTGAAGAAGTCAGAAGGATTGGTCATGATAATCGTACCGGTCCTTCCGTCGCTCAGCGATACTCTTTTGCCAATAAAGTTCGGGATCATATTGCGGATGAACACTTGCGTAATCTTTGGATCCAGTTGACCGAAGCTTAAAAGATGAAGCTCTTTAAGGACGAAAAGCAGATCGCGTTTTTGCTGGTAAACCCGGTTGGAAATCATTGCGCTGTATACATCCGCTACCGCAACAATGGTCGAATAGGAATGAATCTCGGTTTTGGTTCTCCGGAGAGGGTAGCCGCTGCCATCCAAACGCTCATGATGCTGAAGCGCGACAAGAGCAAGTGCGTTGTCCTGCAAAGAATCCCGTATGATTTCATAACCGTAAATGGTATGCTTCTTGACCTCGTTAAACTCATCGTTCGTGAGCTTTCCCGGTTTTTGCAGAATGCTCTGGTCCACTTTGCTTTTGCCGATATCGTGCAAGTATCCTGCTTGTCCAATGAGACGCGATTCCTTCTCGCTTTTGCCCATCCATTTGGCGATATAGTAAGAAAGCATGCCCACCTGTACGCTATGTTGGTAGGTGTAATCGTCATGACTGTTCAAGGAAAGGAGCATGGACACAACATCTTTTTCATCCTGAAAGTTTTGAATCAAAGGATTGAAAGCGGATTCAACATCGTTACCGGCAATGGTTTCACCTGCTGCCGTAGCTTTAAATAATTGTTTAATTCCGTCAATGGCAAGAAGGAAAGAATGAGCTTGTTCGGCGCTAACAGGATCGCGAACAGGCTCATCCGTGTCTGCAGCTTCATTTCCTCTAGGCATGACATCCACATATTCGATTTGATGACGATTAAGCATAATAATATCGTTGGCATCCACTACCGTACCGGATGATAAAAGATGAAGTCCTACAGAATTGTAGGTATCCGAAATAAGTCTATCACCGACTGCTAGCTGAAGAACATGTATGAGCATATGGAATCCTTTCCAAGTCCTATATATCGGAGTAGGTACATAGTTATAGTATCAGCTGATGGCAGGTATTGGCAATGAGCGTTCAGAACTAGTTTTGGAAGGTTACATCCCGATATATCGGCTGTACAGGCTTTTGGCCTGCGTTAAATCATCAGTCCCTTGAACGAGTACGCGGCCGTCCGGAAAGATGACGAGTTGAAGCTCAGAGCTTGCTTGAAATTTTAAAAGAAAGCGGTTCTTCTCCGTTGGTCCCAGCGGTTTCAAGCGTTCTTCCCAATCATCGAGCGACAATGCGGAGGTATGGACGGGATGAATTTGAACGGAATTGCGCCCGCACAGTGTCTGAATGGTATCGTTGTCCAATAAGGTATCCAAGTACTCGTAATGCTGCAATCCGCAAGCCGGACAATCTGCTTTCCGTGCACCCGCAACGCTGATCGCCGAGTTTTGATTAAACCATAAATCCCATTGCTGCATCTTGAGATTGAGATTTTTTTCCTCGCCGACGAGGATTTTAAGAGCTTCGGTCGCTTGAAATGAAGCCACAACGTGAATAATTCCGCCAATCACTCCAGCCGTATCGCAGGTTTCCGTCGTACCGGCTGCTGGCGCTTGCGTAAATAAACAACGCAGACACGGCGTTTGCCCGGGAATAATCGTTAATGAAACGCCTCTGGAAGCGACCGCACCGCCATAAATCCATGGTATGCCAAGTTTATTGCTGACATCATTAATCAGAAAACGGACAGAAAAATTATCGGTCCCATCAAGTATTAGATCTACTCCGCCAAGCAATTGCTCCGCGTTCGTCGGATTCAGATCGGTAACGTGCGAATCAATAGTCACGAGTGAATTAACAAGGCGAAGACGGTTGGCTGCAGCGACGGCTTTGGGTGTTGAGTTTGTGGCGTCGTCTTCATCGTAGAGCATTTGCCGTTGTAGATTGCTGGCTTCGACGAAGTCGCGATCAATCAAACGGACATAGCCGACGCCGGCGCGAACCATGTGGTTCGCCAATACGGTGCCTAGGGCTCCCATACCGACAATGGCAACTTTGCTCGCATTCAGCTTGCGCTGTCCTTCCACGCCGATGGGTGAAAAAAGGGTTTGCCTGGAATATCGAGGATCGACATCCCCATGCAGTTCTTGATCAACATGTAGTTCCATTCTCTCTCTCATCTCCATCCGATGTTACTTCGTCTCAGGTGCTTGAAGGGGATTCCAGGGCCCTGTTTGGCTGCCTTTCCACTCCGAGCCGTCCTCCCATATTTCTTTTTTCCAAATGGGAACTGTCTGTTTTAATCGTTCGATCGCATAGCGGCTGGCTTCGTAGCAGTCGGCACGGTGAGGTGAGGATACGGCAATAACGACGCTCGCTTCCGCTATCGCGACAGGACCTAATCGATGGGTAATGGCACAAAGCGTACCAGGCCATCTCTGATCGATTTCTTCGCCGATGGCTGCCATTGTTTTTAGCGCCATGGGCACGTAAGCTTCGTATTCAAGCAGGACGGTGCGTTGTCCAAACGTCATTTCTCTCGTTGTTCCAATGAAAGCAAGTGAAGCGCCGTGATTGGGATGGTTGACTTTGGATGTAACCACGGTAACATCGATCTTGTCGTATGTGATCTCATAATTGGATGGCTGTCCGCCCGATACAGGAGGAATAAGCGCAAGTTCGTCATTTTCCGTGACGACTTCTTCATCGTGCGCGTAAGCTTGGTTTTTAGCGACAAAACAAGGCTGAAGCTGAGCTGAAACGTGGGGATACCGTTCACTTATTAACAGTTTCAGTTGTTCAACAGTAATAGAATCTTGCTCTATGTTAAAAGAGAGGACTGAAGTCTCGAGCAGGTCCACGAGTCCTGCAAATAATTGGATATGTAATCTCATGGCTAAGCCCCTGTCTGTTTGTAAGTTGGAATCCCCTTCAGCATATCATATTTCGGCAGGAAGATGGTATAATGGGGGAAGCGTTTTTGAAGAGAAGAAAGGGGATTCGAGGGGCATGAATACTGGCATCCACATTCAAGTGTCAGACCCGCATATAACGAACGAGGCATTTACCGTAACCAGTATGGTTGCAGTTGCCAAACAACTGTTACCGTTAGAAGAACGTGTGCCGGACGTACAAGGCAAAGCCTTTGATTTGAAGAATTGGTATTCAAGCTGGAAGCAGCAGCATAACGCCGAGGATGCACCCGAACCGACGCACGTCAGAGTAGAGGCTATTGACGAGTTTCAAGCAACACTGCCTTGGTCTCAGGTCGATCAAGCCTTATTTCTTTATGCCCAAGAGGGGAAGGAATTAAAGAAAGGCTATCCGATTCGGCTCTATGTGCCGGACGGCAGCAGCGAATGTCTGAATGTTAAAAGCGTCGTAAAAATGTGGTTCCTTCATGACAACAAACTTGGAAACGAAGCTACTTACGGGTTCAAAAACAAAGTATCGCTGGATGAGATGAAATTCAAGAAATGAGCGAGACCTTTGCTGCATAAAAATAGACATGCATAGATATGCTTACGATGCAAGCTATCCTTACGGAAACCGCTTAGGAGGTGAAGGGGATGTCCGATGATCTGCAGCGCGTCGTCATTCTGCATACGAATGACATCCATAGTCATTTTGAACAAATGCCCAAAATCAGCGGCTATATCCATAGCGTTCGCGCTTCGCTGCCAGACGATCAGGTTCTGACGCTGGATATTGGCGATCATATGGATCGGATGCGTCCGGAAACGGAAGGCACGCGCGCGATTGCTAACTTGAGCATTATGAACGCAACCGGCTATGAAGCGATGGTCGTGGGCAATAATGAAGGGTTAACCTTTACTCCTGAAATGCTTCGTTCGGTTTTTCATGAACATGCGAAATTCCCTATTATTGGAAGTAATATTTATGAAATGTCCTCGGGGCAAACGCCGGACTGGATGCACCCCTGGCTGATCGTTGAAAAGGCAGGGCTGAAGATCGGTCTGATCGGTGTAACGGCTTCTTATCCCGATTACTATGAATTGCTGGGCTGGCATGTCACGGATCCGCTGGAAGCCGTTAACCAATATGCGCAGAAGCTTCGTCCTGATGTCGATGTGATCATCGTGATGTCACACCTTGGCTTACGCATGGACCAGCGTATGGCGGAGGAGGTGGACGGCATCGACCTCATTCTGGGCGGACATACGCATCATATACTGGAGGAGCCGCTCCTGCTCAACGGCACCTATATTTGCGCGGCCGGCAAGTTCGGACAATACGTCGGCCGCGTCGAGCTCGCGTACGACCCGGCGCAGCGCCGGGTCGCAGCGGTCACCGGCCGCGTCGTCCCGATGGCCGGCGCGCCTGAAGACAGCAGCGTCGCCCGGCTGCTGGAGCACTACCGCCAGTCCAGCGCGGCGGCGCTGGACACAGAGGTGGCGAGGCTGCGGCAGCCGCTGCGCCTCGATTGGTATGGCGAATCCCCGCTCGGCAACTTGCTTGCCGCAGGGATTCGCCGCTGGACCAGCGCCGAGATCGGGCTGGTCAACAGCGGCCAGCTCCTTCAGGGACTGAAGGAGGGCCGCCTGACACGGGGCAGATTACTCGAAATCTGCCCGGGACCGATCAACCCCTGCCGCCTGCGGCTTAGCGGGGCTCATCTGCGGAGAGCGCTCGAAGAGTCGCAGCTCGGCGAATTTATGGAGAAGCCGATCCGCGGGTTCGGCTTCCGGGGCGAGGTGCTGGGCGTACTGAACGTCGACGGCATCCGCGTCGAGGTGGACAGCTCCCGCCCGCCTTACGAACGCATCGTCGCCGTCACCGTAGGCGATGAGCCTTTGCTCCCCGACCGGGAGTATGTGGTCGGTACGATCGATATGTTTACCTTTGGATCCGGCTACATGTCCCTGGGGCAAGGAACGAACGTGGAATACATGCTGCCTGAATTTATTCGAGACGTACTGGCGGTACAGCTGCAGGATGAGGGAGCCATTCAAAACGCAAGCGAATTACGTTATATCGATGTAAATCTTGAAAATAATGATGAAAAGCGAACCTGAATGACGACCTTTGTCGAAGGTATTGTCAGATATACAGAGATACATGTAGAATAAATAATTGGACAGGAGTCAACCAAATAACTCTATTTATAGGGGGAGAACATGCATACTATTTTTGAAGCGGTCATTATCGGCATTGTGGAGGGGCTGACCGAGTTTTTACCGGTATCCTCGACAGGGCATATGATTTTGGCGCAAAGTTTGCTGAATACACAAAATGACGAAGTCATGAAAACTTTTGATTTTGTCATTCAGTTGGGTGCCATTATGGCGGTTGTCGTCATCTACTGGAAACGCATCTTATCGTTGTTTGGCCTCGTGAAACGGAAAAGCGAAAGCAGATCCGGCAAGAAACTCAACCTCCTGCATATTCTTATCGGTATTATTCCAGCAGGCGTCATTGGTGTGGCTTTTAATAAGTACGTGGACGAATATTTATTTAACTCCGTTACGGTAATAGCCGGGTTGGTACTCGGCGGGATCTTGATGATTATTGCGGAGAAGAAAAAAGAGCAACCGAGCGTTACGGTCATGGACGATTTGACCTATCGACAAGCATTCTATATCGGATTATGGCAGCTGGTATCCATCTGGCCGGGATTTTCCCGTTCGGGATCGACGATTGCCGGCGGTATGCTCTCAGGCGTAAGCCGCGCAGCTTCTGCGGATTTTACCTTTATCATGGCGATTCCGATTATGTTCGGCGCTTCCGGGATTTATTTCTTGAAAAACTACCATGCGCTATCCTC
This sequence comes from Paenibacillus sp. GCM10027628, assembly GCF_042676385.1. Taxonomy (NCBI): domain Bacteria; kingdom Bacillati; phylum Bacillota; class Bacilli; order Caryophanales; family Paenibacillaceae; genus Paenibacillus; species Paenibacillus sp. GCM10027628. Next base: position 38,046 of record NZ_JBHTHA010000001.1, on the reverse strand, counting down.
CCACGATTTTCCTTTTTTTGCAGTAGGCTTCATTGTAGCCTTTATCGTGGCGCTCCTTGCAGTAGTAACTTTCATTAAACTGGTACAACGATTGAAGCTAACCTATTTTGCCTACTACCGATTCGCAGTAGCTATCGTCTTTGCCTTATATATGCTGTTAAGCTAGCTATGAAAAACCTCGAACCGCGTCGAAAGATGCGGTTTTTTGTGTTGAACTTTTTTGTGAAATCTATTACATTTATAAAGAAAATACCTCACCTAAACGGGGGATACACCAAATGCGTTTGATGCCGATCAACATGTGTCAACCTGGAATGCGGCTGGCCAAAAATATATACAACGATGATGGTATGGTACTGCTCGCCGTTGACGTAGAACTCTCCCAAAGGCTGATCGATCGGCTTTTTAGTTATGGCGTTGATTACATATATATCGCAGATTCAAGAACGGACGATATTATTCAGGAGGATCCGATTCAGGACGAAACGCGTAACAGGGCAGTAATTGAAATCCGTAACACGTTTCGCAAAGTGATGGAGGATTCGAATAAACGCGGTGCCGTCGGTTATTACGATATCGGACGGAATTTCCGCGATGTCATGAAGATGATCATTGACGATCTTAGTGCCCATCAAGGGGCCATGGTGATGCTCAATAACATGAATAGCAAGGACAACTACTTGTTCCAGCATTCGGTCAATGTCAGTATATATGCGACAATGCTTGGAATAAGTTTCGGGTATAGCCGTGAAAATCTGGAAACGCTCGGTCTCGGAGCGCTTCTTCATGACATCGGGAAAACGAAGGTTCCACTAGGTATTTTACGGAAACCATCCCAACTGACGGAAGAAGAATTCCAAGAGATGAAACTACATACGACTTATGGTTTTCAAATTCTCAAGGATGAACCGAATATTCCGCTATTGTCGGCGCACTGTGCGCTTCAGCATCATGAAAGAATGAATGGAAGCGGGTATCCTCGCGGCATCCCCGGTTCGGAGATTAACGAATTCGCCCGTTGGATTGGGCTTGTAGACTCTTATGACGCTATGACAACAACTCGAGTATACCGGAGACCATTATTGCCTCATGAAGCGATGGAGCAATTATTTACGGGTTCAGGTACCATGTATGATCAAAGTCAGATCGCTTTGTTTCGGGATAAAATTGCCATCTATCCGCTTGGTATTACCGTTACGTTGAATACAGGAGAGTCAGGAATCGTATCCCAATTAAACATGGCTATCCCACAGCGGCCCGTAGTGCGTATTCTGCAAAATGAAGCAGGGGAAGAACTAAAAGAACCTTATGAAATTGATCTGTCAACGAAGCTCTCTGTGCTCATTTCCGAGGTAGGAGAAATCAAAGTGGGCGACGTTTTACCGGATTTAAGCATACCGATGTTGTTTTGAGACAAAATAATGGTAGCAAAAACGTAAGAACCTGGGAAACCAGGTTCTTTTTGTAGATGCAAACTTTAGGCGTGGCTGAAAAAAGGGGGATTCATGTGAGAGAAACTGCGGTCAAAGGGGGCTTCTGGCGTTGGGGATATGCCATGCATCGATTCCGGTGGCTTGTGCTTGCTATCGGCGTCATCTTACTCCTCAGCTTTGCGCTATTCGCTCAGAAAACGCCCGAGATGTTAAAAGATAACGGATTTACGCCGAAAGGCAGCGAATCCGACCGGGGTTTACTGCAGCTGCGCGATGAATTGGGCATGCCTTCAACCCTGCTCGATCTGGTTTACAAAAGCCAAGACCTCGATTTGACAACAGTGAAACAACAAGAAGCCATCATGAATTCACTGGCTGAATTGAAGAAATTGCCCTATGTAGATAGTGTCAGATTCGTTGCAACTACGCGCAACCAGGGGCATCAGGACGTCCAGGCCGTTGTTGTGGCTTTAAACTTAGATACAGACCCGGCACTTACAAAATACCCGGAAATCAAGGAACGCGTACATCCGCCGGAGGGGATGAAGGTGTATGTCAGCGGCGGACCGGCCATTTTGTATGATATGCAAGTGGCAAGCAAGCGGGATATCGCCAAATCCGAAGCGATCGGGCTGCCGATTGCGCTTGTCGTGCTTTTGATTGTGTTCGGTACTTTAGTTGCGGCGTTATTGCCGATGATCGTCGGACTGATGAGTGTTACACTTACGCTGGGAATCACCTATTTTATTGCGCAGCACCAGTCGTTGTCCAATTTTCTCCCCAACATGGTTACGATGTTGGGATTAGCTGTGGGCATCGATTATGCGTTATTTCTCGTCAGCCGTTTTCGTGAGGAGCTTAAGCGCCAGCCGAATGTGGCTGAAGCGGTAGCGATGACGTGTCAGACTGCGGGCAAGTCGATATTTTTCTCCGGGATTGCGGTTTTAATCGGTTTACTAGGCATGATGTTTGTGAATTTAACCTTTTTCCGATCGCTTTGTTTGGGCGGGGTCATCGTGGTAACGATTTCAGTTATCGTTGCGAATACAATGCTGCTCTCACTCTTGGGAATATTGGGAACCCGTATCAATTCTTTGCAAGTTGTTCCCCGGCGTTTCCGTAATAAGGAAGGCTCTCGCTTCTGGGAACGAATGGCTTACGGCGTAATGAAACGCCCGCTTGTTCTGGTTATTGTCGTAGGCGGAGTGCTATTGCTGGTCATGATGCCCGTTCGCCATATGAAACTAAGTGTGCCAAATGCAGAAGTTCTGCCTCCGGCCTACGAATCCAGATACGGTTCGGATCTAATGAAACAGGCCTACGATGCAAGAATGTCAGGGCCGATTCAAATCGTTATCCATACGAATTCAGAGGTTTGGGAGGAGCAAGCCATCCGTCAGGTACGTGCTTACGGTGAACGGGTTGCCGGCGTGGCAGGCGTTAAAGAGGTGCAGAGCTATGTTCGTTCGTTAGGCGGTCATTCCGATGCTGAGCTTGCTGCGATACTGAAGAATCCTCAAGGACGAGCTCCAATCGAAGCCGGCAAGTTGGCCAAAGATCATACGGCGCTTATGGTCGTCATACCGGAGAAAGATCCGGATGATCCGGTTACGGATGAATTGGTCCGGACACTTCGCAGCTTGGATCGTGAAGGCTTGGACATCTCTGTCACTGGAGGCCCGGCGTATCGACTCGACATCATCGATCGCATTCAGAATCAAATCCCGCAAGTGCTGACATTTGTTCTGGGCATTACGTATATCGTGTTGCTTATTGCCTTTCGATCCATCTTGCTTCCGCTCAAGGCTGTGCTCATGAATATGCTCAGTTTGGGAGCAAGTCTGGGGCTTGTTGTTCTGGTCTTCCAGTACGGTCATTTGGCCGATACCTTGCACATTACTTCTATTGGTTATGTGAGCGCTACGCTGCCTGTCATTATTTTTTGCGTAGTGTTCGGAATTTCAATGGATTATGAAGTATTTCTGATCTCCCGGATCATGGAAGAATACGAAGCAAGCGGAGATAACGATCGAAGCACAGCGGAAGGACTCAAGAAAACAGGCAGCTTAATCACGAGCGCGGCGTTTATTTTGGTTGTGGTCGTCGGGTCTTTCATTTTCACGGATATTGAAATTATGAAGGCGCTTGGTCTCGGACTCGGACTTGCTGTTCTGATTGATGCGACCGTTATTCGCGTTATGCTTGTACCGGCTCTGATGAAGCTGCTGGGAGAGGCCAACTGGTGGGCGCCGCGATGGCTGCGGCAGCGACCTGAAACGCGGCCCGATTCCCGTTAAGGAAAGTCGAAGCGGAGGGTGGAATGCCGGAAACACTGTATTCTACCTTTGGGGCTGGTTTCCTTTTTTACTAATCATAAGTTACAATATAGGGCATAGGTATAGGCATGAATAGAAGATAGGTCAGGTGTGAACAGCATGAAAATGAATGAAACTCGCTCCGTTTTGCCGGAGCTATCTCCCCAGTATGATCCTTGGGATCCGATCAGGTCCTATCGAAAGTACGGGAAACATGTATTAACAAGCGTAGAACTTACGATTACGAATCTTTGCAATATGCGGTGCGAACACTGTGCGGTGGGCGACTCCTTAACGATGACGGAAGGGCCGAGACTGCCGCTTGATCTGATTTTGCGCAAACTTGATCAAGTCGAACATTTGGAGACCCTCAGTTTAACCGGCGGCGAACCGTCTTATCATCTGAAGACTGTACAAGACTATATGCTGCCGATTCTAAAATATGCGCGGGAACGCGGCGTCCGAACGCAGATCAACTCTAATTTGACGCTGGATTTGGCGAGATACGAGCTGCTTGCTCCTTACCTGGACGTCATGCATATCTCATTTAATTATTTAAATGCGGACGATTTCCATCAAGTCGGTTTCGTCAATAGCCATCATCCGGTTAGTTACGACACCGCGGCCCGCATGTACGAGCGAATGATAGAGAATACGATCGCCCTTAGTAAAGGCGGCTTATACATATCTGCGGAGTCTATGATTAATACGAGAACCTATGAAAAATTAACCGGCATACATAAATTAATCCAAGAAATGGGCTGTATGCGTCATGAGGTCCATCCGATGTATGCCAGCTCGTTCGCTTCACATCTGCCGATGGTTACACTCCCTCAGCTTCGGGACAGTATTCACCGTTTGCTGGATAGCCGGAACAAGGACATGTGGATGCTGTTCGGTACGCTTCCGTTCTTCGCCTGCAACGAGGACCAAGAAGATCGTGATCTTGTTAGAAGGCTTCGTATGGAACCAAATGTGACGGTTCGCAATGATCCGGATGGACGAAACCGCTTGAATATCAGTTCGTTCACCGGAGACGTGTATGTGACGGATTTTGCGAATGAACCGCCTCTTGGTAATGTGCATCAGGATGATCTTGATACGATTTTTGCCCGATGGGAAAACAATCCGCTGAACTTACGCGTAAATTGCTTCTGCAGTGAAGCCGCATGCTGCGGACCAAACCTCCTTGTAGCGGATTCGTATTATAGAACAGTTGATTTCAAAAGCCGTAAAGCTATCATTTAATCCTTATTATTGAAGGAGACTTACGCAATTGCATACTACATTTGATCTCGGTTCCATCGTGCTTAACCTGATATTGGTCATTGTGTTGGTACTGCTGAACGGTTTCTTCGTCGCTGCCGAATTCGCGCTTGTGAAAGTGCGGCAATCCCGCATTCAACAGCTTCTGAACGAAGGCAGCGTTAAAGCGAAATACGCAATGACCGTTACGTCTCAATTGGATACATATTTATCCTCTACTCAGCTTGGCATTACACTTGCCTCTCTGGGTCTAGGTTGGGTCGGAGAGCCGGCTGTTTCAGAACTGATCATCCAGCCGCTGCTGCATACGCTGCACATTGAGCCTTCCGTATTTACCGATACGCTATCCTTTATCGTATCGTTCGGCTTTATTACTTTCATGCACATCGTATTGGGAGAATTGGCACCGAAGTCATTCGCGATTCAAAAAGCCGAATTAACCTCTCTATGGCTCTCGGCGCCTCTGCTTTTCTTCTATAAAATATTTCGTCCGATCATCTGGCTGCTGAACGGTGCGGCTAACACATTCTTGCGCTGGATCGGCGTTGAGCCGGCAAGTGAGCATGAAGCTGCACATACGGAGGAAGAAATTCGCATTCTGATGGACGAGAGCGTGAAAAGCGGTCACATCGATCAGGATGAGATGGTTCTTTTTGATAATATTTTCGAGTTTTCAGAACGGATTGCCCGCGAAGTGATGCTGCCCCGTACCGATATGGATTGCTTGTTTCTGGACTTGAGTTTTATTGACAATTTGCGAATGGTGCATGAAACGAAACATACCCGTTACCCGGTCGGCGTGGAAGATAAGGATAACATCGTCGGCTTTGTGCATATTGCCGATTTGCTGACGGCGGATCCGGATGAAGAACAGGATCTTCAGACGTTTATTCGCCCGATCCTGAACGTTCCCGAGTCCATGGAAGTCAGCCGTGTCCTGAAGCTTATGCAGAAAAAGCATTCTCAACTGGCTATCGTCATCGACGAATATGGCGGAACTGCGGGACTTCTGACGCTTGAGGATATTTTGGAGGAGATTGTCGGGGAGCTGCACGATGAATTTGATATCGATGAGCGACCGGGCGTTGAGGTGAAGGACAAATATACATCCGTTGACGGGCGTGTACTCATCGAAGATTTGAACGATCTGCTGGATTTGGACATTGAAGACGATGATGTGGATTCGATCGGCGGCTGGTTGTTTAAGAAGCTGGAAGGTGCGCCGATAAAGGGGAAAAAGGTAGAGTTCGGTTCCCATATTTTCGAAGTTTCCGAAGTGGATAGACTGCGTATTTTGCGCATACATATTACAAAAAACACCGCGGTGAAGCCTGAAAACGAATAAGCGAAGGAGTTCCCATCCATGTCTTTGAAGACCGTTGTGATCATGGTTTTTGGACTGCTGCTTTTGTATGAACTGTTTACCGTAGGGCTCCCCTTCTCTTTGGCCTTGGTCATGGCTATATTCCTTGATCCGATTACAGTACTCCTTATGCGAGGGATTAGAGTAAATCGAATGACCGCGGCTACGGTTGTAAGTACCCTTTTTACACTGCTGACCCTTACACTGTTCTATTTTATCGGATTGAACGTCGTCACGGAATTGATTGATCTGGGACGCAAAGCGCCGAACTACATGGAAGAAGTGAATAAGTATGTCGATCAGGCCGTGACGCGTACGCAAGGATTTTATGAATCTTTGCCACCGGAAATGGCGCCACAGGTTCAAACCTGGCTGGAGCACGGTACCGCTACCTTAACGGGAGCGCTGACAGATGTGTTTAGCGGCATTTCCGGATTTTTCATTAATGTAGCGGGTAAAATTCCGAATATGTTCATCTGGCTGATCGTTTTCGTTATCGCTCTTTATTTGTTCATGTTCAGCTTGCCGAAGCTGAAAGTTGCATTCCTTTCAATGTTCGAGGAGCAATCCAAAGGAAAGATGGAGAATGTGCTTGTGAACCTGAGGGGAGCGATTTTCGGATTTATCCGTGCGCAGCTTATCATGGCGGTTTTGACCTATTTGGTTACGTTCATCGGTTTATTGGTTTTGCGGGCCGAGTACCCGCTTGCCATTTCATTGCTGGTCATGGTGATGGAGTTTGTGCCTATTGTCGGTACCGGACTCGTCTTCATCCCCTGGTTCACCTATCAACTGCTAGTCGGTCATACGGCATTAGGGATCGGCTTGCTGGTGTTGTTTCTCGTTTTAACGATTTTCCGGCGTATCGTTGAGCCTAAAGTGCTCAGCGACGCTGTGGGGATCAATGCATTAGCGGCTTTAATCAGCTTATATGTAGGCTTCGAACTGATGGGGCTCATGGGCTTGTTCTTAGGGCCACTTGTTGTCATTATTTATCAAGCGATGCGTAAAGCCGGTTTGCTCAAGCTTAGTATTAAGATGGATTGACCGAAAGTACGGAGATTAGGGTGTGGAAGTAAATGACGAAGCTGATCTTATTTGATCTGGACGATACATTATTTGATTTCTCAACCACTTGGAACGTTGTATTGAAACGAATGTTTGCCGAACATCCGGTGACCGGACGTTATGAGAATGAAGCTTTCTTTACGGCCTTCCAAAAGAAAAGCGATGAGCTTTACTACCTGTATGAGCAAAGAATTTGCTCGGTTGAAGCTTATCGCAATCGAAGGCTGATCGAGACATTGGCCGATCACCGTCATATCATGACGGAAGAGGAAGCCAAGGCTTTCAATCTGGATTTCGTTCGTCAATACGTTGAGAGCCTTCAACCCGATCCCGCTGTCATTGAGTTATTGCATAGGTTGAAGGGGCGATATCAGATCGGAATTATAACGAATGGTCCTCACGATATGCAAGGCGGGAAAATAGAGCGTCTTGGGCTAAAAGAGCTGTTCCCATCCGAACAAGTTTGGATCTCAAATGTGGTGGGGATGGCAAAGCCCGATCCGCGCATTTATCAGTTGGCGCTTGATCATTTCAAGGTCAAGGCCGAAGAAACCATTTTCGTCGGGGATTCCTGGGAAGCGGATGTCGCTGGGCCGATCCGAGTCGGTATGCAGGCAGTATGGCTGAATAAATACGGCAAAACGCCAAAGGCTGATATCCAGCCGCTCGCTATCGTTACAAAGCTTCATGAACTGATTGATATCCTACAATGATTGGGAAAGACCGCTCTCCCTAGATCCGTTCAGGGAGTTGGCGGTCTTTGTTTGTTGTATGAAATTCAATCAATTTCACCATTGGCGAAGCGCGATGATAAAAGATGCCAAGGCCCCGAGAGAAGCAATAGTCCGAACATGATTCCAAGCTACCCAACTGGAAAGATAATGAGTCCACAGATTAGCTCCCTCGGAACTGCCCGGGGACACAGCGGCTAAGGCGTCATTGAGCGGTACATTAAAGATGATCGTTACGAGAAAAGAGCCGACGAAATAGAGTAAGCTGCCGGCAAGCAGATATATCGCGCTAACGGTGCCAAATTTAAAGAATGAGGCGATCCCCAGAATGACGCAAGCCAAGGCTGTTCCCATGAATACCAAACTAAACAAAGGGTTGAGCACCGTAATATTGATGGACTGCATGGCAGCAATGCCTTGGTCCACCGGCAGGCGAGCGAGGGCTTGCATTACGAAATTCGAAAAGGCAAAAAACAATCCAGCGACCAAACCGGAGCCCAGCGCTGAAGCAAACGTCAAACCAAAGAGCACATTACCCATGAATTTATACCTCCCATTAAATGAATTATCATTCGATTTTTTCCAATTGGTTGCTCACCTCATATAACTGAAGCGATAGGTCGTCACTTTCTTCACCCAAAATAGCATTGTAACGTCGTCTGAGATTATTCCAACACTCGTTAATTACTTCTTCCATTGCTTTGCCTCTATCCGTTGCGTATATAAGCGATAATCGGCCCTCCACACGGTTATACAGTAAATTTTTGGCGACTAGCTTTTCAATAAGTCTTGTCACTGTTGAGGGTTGGAGATGAAGAATTCGACCCAGTTCTTTCTGTGAAATCCCCTCTTTTTCGTACACGGCCATCAATAAAAAAGCAAAGGTTGGGGACATTCCGCTTACCGCAAATTCGTCTTCCGCGAGCTTGGTAATAACCCTGCTAAGGCGATTTGCCGTGAAGTATAGACACTCTTTTAGATAGATATCCAGCAATGTTAACACCCCATTTCCCATTATAATTCAAAAAGTTGTTTGCACATACAAATATAATTGTTTTTCCTTATTTTGTAAAGTGCTTTTTTCGTGATTGTCCAAAAGCCGAATGCTGAATGCAGACAGATCAGGATCCATGCTGGAGGCAAAACAGCAACAAAGGCTTCTCTATTCAGCATAATAATCTCGAACAAGTACTTACGCTGCCCGTTCTTACGGCGATCACGCTTTTTTATGCGGTCGGTTGGTGGAATTGCGTATTATAACGTGTTTATTTTTATCAAAAACTCGATGTCGCTTATGGTCAAGCTTTACCAGATGATCGACTACCTCGACCCGGCGCTGCTGCTTGGGGAATCGACAAATGCAAATGCATGGCCGTTGGAAGGGGGGAGGGCGGTAATCGCAATACCGGCATCTCTATACTGAAATTGTGTATTGACAATGCCTTGGAAATTATATACAGTTGTATGTGCAAACAACATTAATAATTTTCTTCAGAAAGGATGCAGCAAAAGTGCTTAAGTTTTATTTAAAAGAGTGCCTGTACTTCACTGCAAACCGGCTCAGCAGGGTGATCACCAAAATGGCCGAAGATGAGTTCGCAATCACCGGATTGTCGCCAACGTATGCTTATTTGCTGATGACTGTGTATGAAAAAGAAGGGATTTCGCAAAAAGAGATCGGCGAACTTCTCCATCTCCAGCCTTCTACAGTTACCCGTCTCATTGAGAAGCTTGTTGTTAAAGGGCTGATTAATAACCGTGTAGAGGGGCGGATGTCACTCATTTACTCAACGGATAAGGGCAAAGAGTTGGAAGAAGCGATTAACAAGTGTTGGATGAACCTGCGCAGCCGATATTCCGCGACATTGGGCGAGAAGGAAGGCGATGAGTTAACTTTGCATTTGTACAAAGTAAGCGATCAATTAGAAAATAAAGCATAAAACAAATAGTTGTATGCACAAACAAATAAAAAGTAAAAAATTTGAGGAGGATTCATATGAACAACCATACAGGTGAAAAATTTTTGATTCTTGGCGGTACGGGCAAGACCGGCCGCCGTGTGGCTGAAAGAATGACGATGCGCGGCTTGCCGATTCGAATCGGTTCCCGTTCCGGTGACCTGTCGTTTGATTGGGAGAATCCGGCTACCTGGGAAGCGGCACTGCAAAATGTGAAGGCGGTATACATCACGTATTACCCGGATCTGGCAGTGCCGGGGGCGGCCGACGCGATCTGTTCATTCGCCAGACTGGCGGTGAAAAACGGGGTTAAGCGGCTCGTGTTACTATCCGGCCGGGGCGAAGAGGAGGCGCAGCGCAGCGAGCAGGCGCTGCGGGAATCGGGAGCTGACTGGACGATTCTGAGGGCGAGCTGGTTTTCACAAAACTTCAGCGAAAACTTTTTGCTCGATTCCGTGCTCGGCGGTACGGTCGCCCTCCCGGTGGGGGATGTGGGAGAGCCGTTCATCGATGCCGATGACATCGCGGATGTCGCCGTAGCGGCGTTGACCGAGGATGGCCATGTCGGCCAGCTCTACGAGCTGACCGGCCCGCGCATGCTGACGTTCGCAGAAGCGATCGCTGAGATCGCCAAGTCGAGCGGTCAAGATGTCCGCTACGTACAGATCTCCGTAGAAGAGTTCACGTCCGGATTGGCGCAGGCAGGCGTACCGGCCGATGTCACGGCGCTGTTGACCTACCTGTTTACCGAGGTCCTGGACGGCCGTAACGCCAATCTGACGGATGGCGTTCAGCGCGCTCTGGGCCGGGAGCCGCGAGATTTCGCCGACTATGCGAAACGCACAGCCGCAACCGGTGTCTGGGGAGGTGCGAGAGCATGAGCCGCTTTCTCTCAACGCTCACCTTTGCCTCGGCACTGGGTTCCGGGCTGATTGCCGGATTGTTCTTCGCCTTCTCGGCATTCGTTATGACCGCCCTCGCTCGCATTCCGGCGGCTCAAGGCATTGCCGCCATGCAGTCCATCAACGTCGCCGTGCTCAATGTATGGTTCGGCACCGTATTTTTCGGAACGACTCTGGCGAGTATCGTCCTGGCGATCATTTCCATCGCCAGACGGAGCCACGCCAAATCGAAGTATTTGCTTGTCGGCAGCTTGCTCTATCTCGTCAGTTTCCTGGTGACGGCTGCGTTCAACGTGCCTCTGAACGACGCGCTGGCCGCGGTTGACCCCGGCAGCACTGCAGGCGCCGACTTATGGACGCGTTACCTCGGCAGCTGGACAGCTTGGAACCACGTGCGGACGCTCGCGTCCCTTGGGGCTTTGGCATCGTTTATCATTGCGCTCCGTTATCCTTGAAGAAGAACAAAAGAGGCTATCCCCTTAAGTCAATATCAGACTGGGACAGCCTCTCATTTTTTGTAAACAGCAAGATATCTTTGACTCTGCTTACTCCGGAGGCGGACGTGACAGCTATCACCCTAAAATGCTTACCAAAGTGATCATCTACGCCTACACCCAACGCATTACTGCTAAGTTCATTGTAGCCACCTGTCCCTCCTTCTTACAATGTGGAAATGTTTGAAAACAGTGATTTTGGTCAAGTCGTTACGCATATAACCAACATATAGGCCTCTGTGTAGCGCCAGAAGTCAATCAGACTTAAGAAGAGGAGGAGCAGTATGCATCATTCGCAGTTCAAAGTGTATTACCCTTACATCAGTCCGTTTGATCCGTGTCCGCCGATTCGTGAAAAATTTTATAATACACCGCCACATTTATATATGGTTTATCAGCCGCCAGGATTGCCGCAGTTTAGCCCTTATGAAGCATTAAAGTTTGGAACTCTTTGGCCGGCTCTATTCGGACCGTACGAGGCAAAAGCGGTTGAAGGGGGGAGTGGAATATGAGTCATCCCGGCATGCCGGATTCCTACTACGCACAGCTTTACGATTTACAAGCCGTTGATTTCGTCCTCATCGAATTGACTTTATACCTGGACACTCATCCGGATGATTTAGCCGCAATTCAGCAGTATAATCAATTCGCTCATAAACGAATGCATCTTGCCCATCAGTTCGAAATGGAATTTGGCCCGCTGATGGCCAATGGTCACAGTTTTACCAAACAACCGTGGCAGTGGGTCGAGCCCCCTTGGCCATGGCAAGTGTGAGAGGAGGAGGCAGAGCAAATGTGGATATACGAGAAAAAGCTGCAGTATCCCGTGCGCGTCAGCAAATGCGATCCTCAAATGGCCAAACTGCTTATGGAACAGTACGGAGGGGCAGACGGCGAACTGGCTGCGGCGCTTCGTTATTTAAATCAGCGCTACTCAATACCCGATAAGGTGATTGGGCTATTGACCGACATTGGGACCGAAGAATTCGCACATTTGGAAATGATTGCTACTATGGTTTATAAGCTAACTAAAGATGCCACGGTTGACCAGCTCAAAGCCGCCGGAATGGGTGATCATTATGTCGGCCATGATAGAGCAGTCTTTTATCAAAATGCGGCCGGCGTCCCTTGGACAGCTGCGTACATACAAGCGAAAGGAGATCCAATTGCCGACCTGTATGAAGATATAGCCGCTGAGGAGAAAGCGAGGGCCACGTATCAATGGTTGATTGACATGACCGATGATGTCGATCTTCAGGACGGTTTGAAGTTTTTGCGTGAAAGGGAAATTGTCCACTCCATGCGCTTCAGAGAAGCGGTGGAGATGCTGAAGGAGGATAGGGAGACGAAGAAAGTTTTTTGACCACTTAAGAATTTATAAGTTTCCGACTTAGTCGGATAACGAAATTCTTTTTGGCGAATAAACCTAATATAGGGATCTTTGAGTGCAGCTCAAAGTCTCTCCTTTTTCAGCGGTCGCTCATCTTCGAAAGACCTCGATAGAGGTTTATCTCATTCCGCAAGGAAGTTAAAATTTTTTTAGGCTGTCATGTGATTGACAGGTTCCCTGCAAAGTATTGTCTAAATTCATATCGAAGCAATTCCGGAAGTATGACCGCTTTAAACGGTGAATTTAGACGCCGATCGAGCTAAAGCTTGATGCGGACGGAATTTGCCTCGGAGATTTACTTCACTTTGTGGGGTGGAAGAGCGATCGATCGTCCTTGAATCTACGACGCAAGCTCCAAGCTCCAGTGACGTTTTCCTTATGGCCCATTGTTCGCAAATAAAGCACTCTATAGTCTCTAAAAAATGGACGCTACCTACCATGGGTAGGTTAGAGAACAATTTACCATAATTAGCGAAAAAAGTTCTTTAATTACAGACATTTGTTCTTTCCTGCCCTATTTTTAGGCATCCTCCGAACATTTAGCGTCAAATCAGTACGCTAATATCGAACTTTGTTCTCTGATCATTGTCATTTTGGAACGTTGTTCGGCTAATGCGGGGCAAAAAAACTCAAGATTTGGTGCCATAATCAAAGGCTGTTCGCCAATAAACGCGAGCAGCCTTCCTTATTTGCGTCAATTATGAAGTACGAATGCCGAAGATGCCCAAATATTCTTTTAACGCCGTCGTCGTTGCCGATAGCCCGGCAGCCGAAGGAATAAATTTGCTGACATAGCGGTCTTGTTTGATTGAAGTTTGATAGTCGGTTGGGTAAGGCAGCACGTCCACCTTGAGTTTTTGAAAATGTTTGACCGCCCGGGCCATATGATAGGCCGAGGTGATCAGAACGGGGCGTTTCCACCCCTGCTGTTTCAGAATGGACTGCGTATGCACGGCATTTTCTTCGGTATTCCGGCTTGTATCGTCCATGAGAATGGCCGATTCCGGGACGCCAAGGGCGAGCAAGTGCCGTCTGGCAATCTGAGATTCATTGCCCGTATCGCTATAGACTTGGCCGCCTGACAAGACGATAGGCAGCTTGGTTTGGCGGTAAAGTTCTGCTACCGTTAGAACGCGGGCAGCCGTGCCTGGGTTAAGGTAGCCTTCTCCGTGTGTGAGGGGATCGGGATTATCCGCAATCGCTCCGCCGGTCAGCATCACGAGTACGTCGCCGTTGACCTGCTCAGGAGGCGTATATCTTTGCTCAATAGACTGAAGAAAAGCATTGGCGATATAAGGCATGGAGCCTACGCATAGAAGCAGAGCGGCAAGCCCTACGAGAAGGGAGCCTAGAAATTCCCGCCGTTGTTGCAGCCATAAAGCAATGCTAAACAGGAGAAGAATGATGATACCCGGCGGGAATAATAAGGTGTAAACAATTTTTATCGCATACATCATAAATGAGACAAGCCCTTTCTACAATGACAAACAGTTTTTACCAGTCTTCGACAAATGTTCGTCTATGTCCTGCTGGTTAATACGAGCCTTTTCGATGAGTTGTACGGGAGTCCCCGAATAATCCCTAAAAAAATGGCTATCCCTAAGTCTATTCTGACCTTAGGGACAGCCATAACAAAACGAAATACAAATCCTACATGCAGGTGGATCAAGAAATCAGCCACTTTGCCAAATTTTCATGCAAGAAATACAGGTTGTTACCACTTCCGAAGCTCAGGCCGTAATCTCCCGACCCTGCACCCACACACGCTCCAGCTCCAACCCGGAGCTGATCAGCAGCAGGTCGGCCCGCTTGCCCTGCGCAATCGAGCCATGCGACGCGTCCAGGCGCAGCAGCCGCGCCGGATTGCCGCTCGCGTAGCGGCTCGCTTCCTCTACGCTGACTCCAACCTCGCGCACCATGTAACGGAGCGCCTCGATCATTGTCAGCGTACTGCCGGCGAGCGCGCCGCCGTCCGTCAGCCGGGCCACGCCCGACTGAACGGTCACGGCTTGCCCGCCGAGCTCGTACTGTCCGTCGCCAAGCCCCGCGGCGGACATCGAGTCCGTGATCAGCAGCAGGCCGTGCGGCTGCTTGACCATCGTCAGCAGGCGGATCGCCGCCGGGTGCACATGGTGCCCGTCGGCGATCACTTCGCCGCTGACGCGCGCGTCGGTGAGCACCGCACCGACGGTGCCCGGTTCGCGATGATGGAGCCCCTTCATCGCGTTAAAGGTGTGCACCGCATGCGAGAGCCCTTCGCGAACAGCCGACTGGATGTCGGCGTAGGTCGCGTCGGTGTGGCCGCATGCGGCAACGATGCCATGATCGCGCAGCCATGCGATCATGGCAAGGCCGCCCTCGCGCTCGGGAGCGAGGGTGAGCTGGCGCACGAGCTGCGGATAGCGCTCGTGCCAATCTTGCAGCCACTCGAGCTGCGGCGGCAGCATGAGGCGAGGATCCTGCGCGCCCGCCCACTTGGGCGAGATGAAAGGACCTTCCAAATGGACGCCAAGCAATTGGGCATACGGCATCGGTTCGCTCATATAGCGGTGAACCTCACCAAGTACGCGGTCAATGTCTTCCCGCGCAGCCGTCATCGTGGTGGCGAGCATGGCTGTAGTCCCGTTCTGTGCATGAAAGCGGGTTATCGTGTTCAGTATCTCTGGGTTCGATTCCATGAAATCAGCGCCGTATCCGCCATGCACGTGCACATCAATGAAGCCTGGCAGCAGCCATTTGCCTTCCGCATCGATCTGCACCGCATCGGAATGCCCCGCTCCGGTTATCGCAGAGGAAGCATCCCCTACATGAGCAATCATGCCATCCGTAACAAGGATGATGCCATTTTCGATAATGCCATGTTCCGTAACGATCTTAGCGTTCGAAATAACCAGGTTGCTCATTCGAATAACCTCCCTGCCTCCGCGTCGAGAAGGACCACCAGATGCGGGTGAGTTTGCAAAAGTGTCGCAGGAATTTCAGTTGTAATCGGTCCTGTCAGCGCGCGATGCACAATTTCGGCTTTGTCGGCGCCGCGAACGATGAGGAGAATCGTTTTGGCTTTCAAAATCGTACCGACTCCCATAGTCAACGCATGCGTAGGTACCTCGTCAATGGACGAGAAGAAACGGGCATTCGCTTCCCGCGTTTCCGGTTTCAGCTCCACCAGGTGGGTGCCGCTAATCAGGGAATGATCGGGTTCATTGAAGCCGATATGTCCATTGTGGCCCAGACCGAGAATTTGCAGATCGATTTGCTTGGCTTTCTCTAACTCTTGGTTGTACCGCTCGCATTCGGCTTCCGAATCGGGTGCATTCCCGTTTGGAATATGGGCTTGTTCTCTTGGCAAGTCGATGTGCGCAAATAAATGATGCTTCATATAGGCGTGGTAGCTCTCAGGATGATCTTCCGGCAAGCCGACGTATTCGTCCAGGTTAAAGGTCGTAACGGATTTGAAGCTGACGCGCCCTTTTTCATATGCTTTGACAAGCTCTACATAAATACCGACAGGTGTTCCGCCTGTGGCTAGTCCAAGTACGGCTTTCGGTTGCATTTGAACCAAGGAAGTAATAATGCCGGCCCCAGCTTCATTAAGTTCTTGCTGATTTTGGAAAATATGAATATTCACAAACGTACTCCTCACTTTCATGATGCATTTTGTTCGATTATGAAGTCATTTTGCATAAAAATATCATTTTTCAATAAAATTATTCTCATTTCAATCATAACTGAATTATTTCTCTACAGCAACAGGCTTTTTACCAAATATGGACATTGACTTGCATGGATATGTTTGCCATTCTAAACTAAGATCATTACACACTTTGCAGTTCAGATAAGGAAGATAGGAGAGGAAGCCAGATTATGCAATCCAAACGACTACAACCGGAAGCTATGCTGTTCGATTTGGACGGTACGCTGTTTAAGACGGAAACGTTGCTGCTGCCGGCTTACCATGCAACATTCGAGGAGCTTCGTGAAAAGGGGTTATATACAGGAGAAACGCCGCCGGAAGAGCGTATTCTAGGAGCGCTTGGCATGCTGCTCGAACACATTTGGCAGCGGGTTATGCCGGAAGCTTCTGCAGAGGCAAGGCTGCAAGCGGATAAGCTGCTACTTCATCATCAAATGGAAGGATTAAAGCGAGGCGAAGGCGAGTTGTACGAAGGCGTTGCGGAGACGCTGAAAGCGCTGCGCGCCAAGGGAATTCGCTTGTTTGTAGCGAGCAACGGGCTCGAGGATTACGTCAAGAAAGTAGTACAAGCCAAAGGGATTGGAGAGTTGTTCGAAGGCTTGTATAGCGCAGGCGAGTATCAAACGAGATCGAAAGTGGATCTGGTGAAACTGTTATTGGAGACACACAACATACAGTCGGCCTGGATGGTTGGAGACCGTTCCTCCGATGTGGAAGCGGGGCTCCGGAACAGCCTGATTGTAGCTGCCTGCGATTATGCCGGTTTCCGTGAGCCAGGCGAGCTTGAAGGTGCTCATATCCGGATGAAAAGCTTTGATGAGCTGCTGTCGCACTTATAATTTTGACTGGTAGTCGCAAGGACTTCCCGATGGGCATACACTGTAGCACATTGATTATAAAGGTGCTGATATTATGCCTTCTTTTGTAGGTGTGTTGAACATGAACAGAAACGAAGGAAACCTGATCACCGGGGATACTTTGGTAGTAGCTCCAACCAGCGCCACTAAGTCGTATGCCGGCGGAGGCGGAGGTATCACCGGGGATTTCACGATATCCACGACAGTGGTTAGCGCCACGATCACCTTTGATCCTGACGTCGTCGATGCTGGAGCAAACAAGGTGGCTACAGGGACATAAAGGATGTAAGATCATTATTTTGAATTTGGATCGATTCAAGCTTGATAGCGAGCTATGTGTCGGTCTTTTTCTTTTTTCATAGGGACTTGACCATTGACTTTAAACGCTTCAAACAGGTATTATTCATATATGAGCACATGTTCATATGTTTGTTTGAAAGTATAAACCTTAGATCAATATTCCATGCTAAGATTCAAACAGGGAGGGAAATGGATGCACCATCACCATTCGCACGATCATTCGCATGATCATAATCATGGGCATGAACACGGTCATCACCATGGACATCATCACCACGGTCACGGGCATGCGCATGAGGGCAATAAAAAAGGACTTATAATTGCACTCCTGATTACATCCGCAATTTTGATTTTGGAGTTCGCCGGAGGATTATTTACAAATAGTCTGGCTTTATTATCCGACTCGGGCCATATGCTAAGCGATGCAGGTTCGCTTACATTAAGTTTAATGGCCATGTGGTTTGCGGCCAAACCAACTTCAGCGAATAAGTCTTATGGCTATCACCGATTTGAAATATTGGCGGCATTATTTAATGCCATAACTCTTTTTGTTGTTGCGGGACTCATTATTTGGGAAGCGATCGGCCGATTTCAACATCCGCAGCCGGTTGCCAGCGGCTCCATGATGCTGATTGCCTGTGTAGGCTTGATTGCGAATCTGCTGAGCGCATGGTCATTGATGCGAAAAGGGGATGTGCATGGGAATCTGAATATGCGCAGCGCTTATCTGCATATCCTGGGAGACGCTTTAGGATCCGTGGGAGCGATCGTGGCGGGAGGTATCATGCTGCTGTTCGGCTGGTACGCGGCAGATCCTATCATTAGTGTGATCGTAGCGCTGCTCATTTTGAAAGGGGCTTGGAGTGTTCTGAGGCAAACGATCCATATTCTCATGGAGGGTACGCCTTCTTCCGTCCGCTTAGGCGATGTTAGGCAAACTTTGGAGAGTATTGACGGGGTTATCAATGTACACGATTTGCATATCTGGACGATTACGTCCGGCTTGAATTCATTGAGCTGCCATATCCTCATCGATGACGGAAGCGACGGTCAACATATTTTACAGCAAGCCATTGGGCGGATAGAGGAACGTTATCAAATTGTTCATGTAACGATACAAATCGAAAATTCAACTATCCAACATCCGGCAATGAGGGTTTAGTGGTTTAACCCGATTATGAAAGGAGAGTAACAAATGGAGAAGGCCATGATGCAGGATACTTGCGAGGAGTCTTGTACAGGAACAGCGCTGACGGAGCAGCTGCAGGAACAGCTCATTAATGATGACAAAGCTGCCAGAATTGCAGAGGTTTTTAAAGCGTTGGGGGACCCGACTCGGGTAAAAATTATTTATGCTTTGCTGCAAAAAGAGCTGTGCGTTCATGACTTGTCGGCGGTCCTTGATATGGGCCAGTCTGCAATTTCACATCAATTGCGCTACCTGCGCAATTTGCATATCGTGAAAAGACGCAAAGCTGGGAAAACCGTTTATTATGCGCTGGACGATGGTCACATCGAACAAATTTTCGTACAGACGCTGCAGCATCTACAACATATGTAACACGGAACCGATGTGGAGCATAACAGCATGGTTCCGTTCTTATGCAAGTATTATGAATCGGTTTCTTCTGGATCCGGCTCGGCAGCGGTGTTTGCTTTCTGTTTTTTCGCTTCCTCCATCATCCAAAGCGCATATTCCAGCGGGCGTGTAACCGCCTTCTGATAGGTCGCCTTTTGCCCGATTCGCCGGAAAACTTCACGTGAAGGTTTAGGGTTAACTTCCAGCAGCCAGATCTGACCTTTCGGATCAACGGCAATGTCCATGCCAAGTTCGCATAGCTTGCCGAATTTCGTTTCCAAGTAAGCGGCGAGCTTATAGGCAAATCTGTTCATTTCTTTTTTAATCTCTTCGATTTGATCTTGAGAGGAGAAGCGATACGATAACAACTGATTTATTGTAACAGCGCTGCCTCCGCCATGCAGATTTGACGTAATGCTGCGGTGAGGACCGATGCGACCGGCGCAGCCGGTTACCTCCCAACGGCCGCGGCCATTTTTCTGGATGAGTAATCGATAATCATGCACCCGCCCATCCTTTAATGTAAGAGGTATGCCTTGCTGCACGACATAGTCCGGGCTAAGCTTCATGGTATTGAGTTTGATCATGAGCTGCTTCTCCGAAGCGCGAAAAGGCGATAGAATGGCACGATTATGATTGCGTCCTTGCATCAAAAACAGGTCATTGCCGATTTGTTCAATCCGCAGAATGCCTCGGCCCCCGGTTCCATTCTTCGGTTTGACATAAATCAGCTTATACTTCTTGAGTGCGCGCATTAATTCTTGGGTCGTGCTATAACGAACCGTAGCCGGGATATATTTGTTGATCTCTTCGTTCTCGGTGAGCACTTGGTGCATGTTCCACTTGTTGGCCAGCGGTCTGCTCATGAAAATCAGCTTTGCGTGTTTTTTGCGAAACGCCTGCAGCTTGTGATAATTCTCAGCAGCCTTATAACGGCAGCGATCGTAGATGACCGGTGGCAAGGTGGTGCGTCTACGAATCCATTTCCCTGTTTGAGTATCGTAACTTAAAGTACGTACTGTCGAAGTGCTTTCTACATCCTCAGGTGTGAATACTTCGACTTGAACCCCCAACTTTTTCCCTTCCTGGCTCAGCTTTTTGAAATAGGAGAGCTCCTCGAGCCGAGTATTGCTTAAATAAATAGCGAGTACGCCCAGTCTATGCGAAGCCAAGCATAATCACCTTCTTCTTCCTTGTTTAATTAAATATTGGCTGTATCCGATAATTCGCTCAAGCGATTTCTTGCGAATTTGCGGTTCGTCGAATTTCATCGGTTTGGAATTCGCTTCGAAGAACCAGACGTGTCCGTCTGTATCGACGCCCAGGTCCATGGACATTTCCCCAAGCAGATATCCGGATGCATGTTCAATTTGTTTGGCAAGTGTCACAGCAGCTTTCCTTGCCCGAGTTAGAATGCTCTTCGCTTCCTTGGCGCCAAAAGTATGCGTGAGCAGTTTGCTTGGATCGTCAATCGAGCCGCCGCGCGGCACATGCGTTGTAATACTTGACTTACCGGCGACTCGGGCTCCGATGCCGGACACACTCCACAGCCCCTTGGATGTCTTTTGGATAAGCGCGCGCAAATCAAAGACTCTTTGGTTGAAGCGGGTCAATGCAATGCCTTGCTGCGCGATATATTCATGCGAACCGCGATATTTATCCCATTCTTTCCAGAGATCTTCGATCGAGCGGTGCACGGTATAGATCATCTGTTTATCCTGCTGGCGGCTCAAACGATATTCATGAGATTTGTTCTTTTCTGTGGTGCGATCAATGCGCATGATCCCTTTTCCCGCTTTCCCCCTAACCGGCTTTAAATATAGCACGGGGTGCTTACGGAGCAGTTGCTTCAAATCGTTCGCGGATGTCAATTGTTTGGTATCGGGAATATAAGGCTTACTCACTCTGGCGTTATTCAACCATTCGAAAAGCGTCCATTTATTGAAAAAGGAAGGGTTAAAGAGATGAACCGTGCCACTGCGATTACAGGCCTGGATCGTCTGCTGGACTTCCGGCCTCATCTCCATTTTGCGGTACGGGATCCGGTTATAAATGACCTCAGGAGAGGGAACAGGTTCCCGCCTCCATTTTTTTTGTATAAAATCGTAGCGATAGCCTTTTATCTGAGGGGTTGATAAGCTGAAGTCAGAGGTCGTCACTACGTAGACGTCAACACCTAGCCGATCCCCTGTACGAATCAAGTCCAGAAAATTGTCCAGATTGCCGCGGAATACGCGTTTATTGTCTTTCACCGTCAAAATGGCAAGAGTAGGCTTCCGCCCGAACTCGTGAAGAGAGAAACTCATCAGTTATCCCTCCTGGAGCGGAAGCGACTCAAGAATAGGCAATGCTCATAAATATTCGTAAGCGAAGCAACGTCTCCATCTTTCAATGAAGGATGCTTGAAGATTGATCTGCCAGGCTTGGCATTTGCCTCGAACATCCAGATTTTCTCGTTCTGATCGATGCCGATATCGAATCCAAGCTCGCCGAGCAAATGATCGTAGTTGTTTTCGATCCCTTCCGCGAGCTTAACAGCCGTTTCTTTTGCATTCGTAAGCACTTGCTCGGCACGGCTACCATAGATTTGCCGCAGCACTTGCTCCGGTGTCATCAATTGGCCGCCGCTGCGAATATGTGTAGTCACGCTGCCCTTCCCCGCTTTTTTGGCGCCGATGGCGGCTACAACCCAGTTATTGTTGCCGTTCTTCGTCATATGGAAGCGGAAATCAATCGGGCAGCTGTCAATTTCAATCAACCGGATCCCTTGCTGCGCGACATAATTCGTCAATCGGCCGCGCCCTGTGCCGAGCATCTTCATAAGCCCATCGAATTTAGCATAGCGAATGAGTACATTATTACCGTTTTTGCGGTAACGAACGAAATAACCTTTTTGGGGGTTATACGTCACACGATAAATACCGATGCCCAGGCTTCCTGCTGTGGGCTTTAAGTAAATGAACTTATGCTTATCGAGCATTTCTTTGATCTGTTCCGAGGACGGATTGATGCGGGATTCGGGAACGTATTTGAAGGCATCGTCGCCATCCAACATTTTATAGACGTCCCATTTATCAAAGAAGCTCCAGTTAAAGAGGGGAATGCCTCTACGTACAAAACGTTCTTTAAAGCCTGCAATACCTGCTGACTTTTCTGCTTTTCGGCTGGATAGCCGGTTATAGACGACATCCGGTAAGGGGAACGTTCTACGGATCCAGCCACCGCCGCTTTTTGGGACAATGCCGGTAACCGTTTCTTGTGTCCAGTCTACATCTTTTGGACTAAAAGCAAACTGAAAAGATTTGGATGAATCTATATTCATCATTTGCCGGAGAAATCCGGTTTTAGTACCGAAGGGAGCTGTGGAGCTGCTCGTTAAATTCGTTAAAATGCCTATCATAGGACCAAGACGAAGTTCTTTGTTGTTATTGCTTGCAGCGAGTACATTGCCTACTCTTGGAATGCGCAAGATGCTCATGAGAGAAAGCGGGATATACAGATGCTGGCCAGCCTTTTTAATCAGGCGAACCGGAAGGGTTGCCGATTTGCCTCCGACCTTTACGGTAATGGATTTGGCGCCGGTTAACCGCAAAGCTTTGACGAGTTCACTTGTTAAGTAGACTGATCGATCTATTCGTTGTACGGCGTGGAGCATGCACGTTGTCAAACTCATGTAGGTTACCCTCCTAAACTTGTTGCCTTTAAGCCCATTTTCTTGTGTAGTAAAAATCCGGCATAGCGGATCGGGTTTGCCATGGATTTGTAGCGGGCTTCTTCGTCGCGCGTGTGAACAAATATCGTTCGTCCCGGCTTGGAATTCACTTCAAGGATCCAAATATGTCCCGATGTGTCGATGCCAACATCGATTCCCAGCTCCGCCAGTCTTCCGTGATAAGTTTCCAGAACAGTTGGAATGAGACGGGAGAGCGTGGCGATGGTAGCCATGAGCGACTCCGCCTTGATCTCCCCGAACTGTTGCCGCAGGAATGTGGATACTTGTTCTGCAGAGCCTCCGCCATGCAGGTTCGAGGTGATACTTCCGGGTTCGCCGATACGAACCGCCATGCCGGTGTTCTCCCACAAGCCCCGGCCATTTTTTTGTACGAGGGAACGAACATCATAAGCCATACCCTCCATTGAACGAAGTGCGAGGTATTGTTGCATTAAATAAGGACGATTCCCAATGAAGCTGCGCAGCCAATGCCAGCATATTTCGAATCGCCTAAATTGCCGGTGAATGGGCATGTTATGAGCGTTGCGCCCTTTCACAACAAAGAGCCGCCCCTCAGTTGGGGATACGACTTTCTGAATGTGTAGCGCGCCTTTCCCTTGGCTGCCGCCTTGGGGTTTGAGAAACACATCCGAATTCTCATTCAACCACTTGTGTAATTCGGGCCCGCTCCCAAGTACGCGTGTTTCCGGTAAATAGGGCCGGAGAACATCGTCTTTTTGCAAGATTCGCTGAACTTCCCATTTGCCCCTCAAGCCATATCCCAGGAAACGTATGCCAGGCTCGTCATGCAGTTTGCTCACATGGTAACGGTACTGCAGGTAGCTCGCCTTGTTGTTAAAAAAACATCGGTCATAAATGAGTGCTGGCAGAGGAAAGCGAGATGTGATCCATTCATTGTTCTGTTGGACATACGTATACCCGGTCACTGTATGCTCTACCCAGTCGATCCGATTTGGCGAGAAGACGAACACATCCAAGCCTTCCTTTGCGCCCACGCGTGTAAGATGCTCATAGAAAGTTGAATTAGCAAACGGCAGCTTGCGATTCAACTCCGTTACCATAATCCCGAGTACCCGGCTTACCTGCATAACTTCACCTCAAAATTTGGCTAAATAGCGAGCATATTGCACGAGTTGTTTCACGGAAGGACGGATTTTGATTTCCGTGGTGAGCGGTGTATTGTCGTCCTTGGATGGTTTGGAATTCACCTCGATCAGCCATACTTTCCCTTGACTGTCGAGAGCAAGGTCGATGCCAAGCTCGCCAAAATGGTTCGGAATTTGTGTTTCTATGCCTTTGGCGATATCCAGAGCCGCTTTGCGCAAACGTGCTGAAGCCACTGTATGGGACGTCGCCCCAAGTGACGATTTGGTAAGTGCCTCCTTGACTGTACTCAACGTTCCGCCTCTTGCCAGATTCGAGACGAAATGCTGCGTTCCCGCGATTCGGCCGACAATCGAAGTGATGGCCCATTGACCGAGCGGCCCTTTCTGTACAAGAGCACGGAAGTCAACCGGTCTGCCATCCGATGAAATAAGGTCGAGACCTTGTTGGAGCTGATACCGCTGGGTCTTTAGTTTGCCGGATAACGCCTGAAAGGCGCTGGTAAGCGATGGGAAAGATTGTTTGCGAACGCCGCCTAGATTAGTAAAATGGCACGTGTATGCGTCTCCGGCTTCACGGCGAATCCGAATAATGCCCTTGCCGAGACTTCCCGTAATCGGTTTTAGGAAAAGTACGGGATAGCGGCTCGACATGGACTTGAGCATTTGGTAGTTTTTAAACAGATACGATTCCGGCAAATACCCATGAAGGCTGTTGTCTTTGCGCAGGGCCTCGAATACTTCTGTTTTGTCTAAATATTTTTCGTTAAAAATTTCCGTGCCATATTTAGACTTCACTTCATTCATGAACAGTTGAACATGCTTCAGGTTCTCATATTTACGCGAAGTGAGTCGATTATAAATCACATTTGGAATCGGAAACGTTTTTTTGTTCCAGGAGCCATTGGCGTAGGAATACGCGGAAACAGAATTGGCGGACCCGCGCATTGCATCAGGGGGGAAAAAACAAACGAGTGCGCCAAACTTTTCACACGCATCTGTCATTTCTTTGCAGAAGGCTGTAATAGCGCCAAATGGCCGTTCTTTATTGCCTTCGTAAACGCGACTGACCATAACGCCAATCAAAGGCCCGATCGACAAAGTACTGCTGCTTTGCCTATAATGGAGACAAAGCTTCGCCCCCTGATGAAGACCGAGTTTGGAAGCGAGAGCAGGGTTAACGCGTAAGGTGTTTGAAATGGAGGCGGAGACGACTTTGGCTTCCTGTCTGGCTGAGCCGAATCGCAAAGTTAAGATTTGATTGGTTGGAATTTTCCACTTTTTTGCAATGGCTTCACTTAGAACTACGGTCCGATCATCCAAATAGATGCTGGTGCCTTGAATGGATATCCCAATTTTCGTCCTGGTCAATAGCGAACACTCCTTCCAGCATCAAAAATGGCATTACTGTTTAAACGTCCTCTTAAGCAAAGTAAACTACTCCATCATATGAGGACATATATCTTGTGGTGCTTAAGAAACTGGCGTAAAGTACTGTTGGAAGAGCCCAACCGAGTAAAGAATGTAAGGGAAGACATATTAGGAGGTATGACAAGATGATCGTACATGATAAAGCTTACGACCTGGCTAGAGCGATTAAAGAGAGCAGCGAATACAAGGAAATGAAAGACGTTCGTACCAAGGTGGATGCAGATGCTTCCGCCAAAAACATGCTGGAAGATTTCCGCAAACGACAAGCGGAACTTCAACAAAAGATGATGGCCGGCGAAATGCCGCCGCAAGAGGAAATGGAGAACATGCAGAAGCTGTACGAAGTGCTAGCGCTGAATCCGAGCATCGGCCGTTTGTTCGATGTGGAGCGCCGCTTGTCAGTAATGCTGGAAGATGTGCAGCGCATTATTGCGGAACCGCTTGAGAGCTTGATGAAATAAATGAAGAGGCCGTCCCGGTCGTAGAAACTTCTACGGTTGGGGCGGCCTTTAACATTCAGTTGATTTTCAGCCAAGGTTAAGGAGTAGCTCAGGTTCAAGGGCATGAAGCCTTGTATAATAAGGGCAGAAATTCAATATTGGCTAGTGCAGATAGGGAGGGTAAGCGATGCGGAAAACTTCAAAATGGTTGAAATGGCAAGTAGGTGCCGTTATTCTTGCAATTATGTTTTATTTGTTTCAAGAAGTAAAAACAAGTCCGGAATTTCTAGCCGCTGTCAAAGCGGCCTCTTCCAAGCAAAGCGCTGTCGCTTCTGCCCAGCAAAATCCCCAAACAACGATTCAGGGCGATACATTCAGTCGCAGCAATGGGGGTAACCAGACAAGCCGTCGTCACGGGTTGAGGCAAGGAAATGGGGGCGTTTCTCAAGGTGGCACCGCGGATCGCAGCGGCAACAGCAGTAGCCAGTCCTCACCGCAAGTACAGCCGCATGCGAGATCGCAGGGCTCCTAGCAGAAGAGTCAGGAGGTGATGAGAGATGCTGCAAGAACTTGCATTTCGTTCTATGAATACACAGATTCAAACGCTAATTGAATCTTCCGATTATGTCCCTGAACTCGAGGACCGGATCAAGATCTGGTTCAGCCAAACTGAGCAAAGATTCAGCCGGTTTCGAAACGACAGCGAGCTATCGCAATTAAATCAATTCGCCGGAGAGCGCTGCCTCATCTCTGAAGATATGCTGCAAGTTCTGGAACAATCGCGGTACTACATGGAGCAAACAACCGGCGCTTTCAGCATCTTCGTTCATCATGCCTTGCAAAATGCGGGCTATGGCGATTCATTTGAACATATTCGTGAGCAAAAACAGGTGCTCAAGCCTTATAAGCGCGCGAAAAGCGAAGGAATACACATAGACATTAGCCCGGCTATGCGGTCCGTGGTCTTCCCACAGGCTATGGATCTTGGCGGCATTGTGAAAAGTTGGACGGTTCAGCAGTTGTCTAGATATCTTCGCGGCGAATGGATGCTGTCGAGAGGACTCATTAACGCCGGTGGCGACATCGAAGTCTGGGGAGGCTCAGCTGAAGGAGAACCTTGGGTGATTGCCATTGCGAATCCGCACAAGAAGAATTCAGCCGATGAAAGCTGTCTGCAGTTGATGACAGGTGCTGTGGCGACTTCCAGTACACTGCGAAGAAGCTGGAAGACGAATGAGGGCCGCATGCATCATTTGATTGACCCGCGAACGATGAAGCCAAGTCAGAGCTCCGTCATTCAATGTACGGTCATTGGAAAAGACTTGATCGCAAGCGAGATCTGGGCGAAAGCGATGTGCATTTTAGGTGTGGAGGATGGAATCGCATTGTTACGGGAGCGAACGGAAGGGATTGAGGCCCTTTTTTATACTTCAGACGGTGCCGTACATCACGCAAAGCCGTCTATAAACTTGACGAAGGGACAGTGGATCGGTCTTCACGCTGACTTCACATATCAGCTTTAAGAGAGAGGAAGGGAAGGACAATGGTTCATTTTCTGGTTAGTTTGCCGGCTTGGTCGCTGATTCGAATATTCGGCATTTTGTCTTATCTGAGTTTGTTTATTGGGATGGCGCTCGGAATTCTATACAGTTTTCCGCAATGGAAGGGTCAAACGAAAGCGCAGCTCATGCGCTCTCATACGTTTGCCAATCATTTGGGCACCTGTTTAGCCTTGCTTCATACGCTTTTACTCGTTATTGACACGTTTATGCCTTTTGATTGGCATGAACTGCTCATTCCCTTTACCGCTAAGCAATCGACAGGACTGAATGCGATAGGAACGCTAGCGATGTACGGTCTGCTGCTGCTGGTGTTCACTACGGATATTCGCCATAAACTGAAAAGAAAGATTTGGTTTGCTTTGCATTTATTATCGTATCCGATATTTGTATTGGCGTTAGTCCATGGGCTATTTTTGGGGACGGACAGCGCAAATCCGCTGTTCAAATTGATGTATATCGTTACGGCCGCGGTGCTGGTCGTTCTGACTTTAGCTCGTGCAGTCGTTCGGCCTCGTAAACGCCAAATTCAGGTAAGAGATGTAACGCCCTACTAGTGTTGCGCTTCCTGTCGAAACTGTCTATAGTAAGATGGTATCGACGATAAGGAAAAGAGGACATCATTCTACATGGCTAAAGCAAAAATTACAGAGCTTGATATCGTTCGGGCACTAGCAATTATCGCCGTCGTTCTGATCCATGTAACTTCGGACAGTACTGTGGACCCGGCTCTGCTTGGCAGCAGCACTCAGCTATTCAGTCTATTTTTGAACAAGATCAGCTATTTTGCCGTACCCGTATTTATTTTTATTAGCGGTATTGTGTTGTTCTACATTTATATGGATAAGTGGAGTGCTAAACAAGCGGGAATCTTCTATTGGAAACGAGTGCGCCAGGTGCTGGTTCCCTACATCGTTTGGTCGTTTTTCTATTATTTATATAATCCTTGGTTGTGGACGCCGGGGCATCCGGTCAAGATTGAGCTGTCCGTTTTTTTGGAACAACTCAAATGGGCGGACTCAGGCTACCATCTCTATTTTATGATCATTATCGTGCAGTTCTATCTCATCTTTCCGCTGTTAGTCTGGGCCGCTCGAAAGATGCTATGGTTTAGGCAATCCATGGCGCTATGGGGATTGCTGATACAAGCCGGCGTTTATGTTTATAGTCACTGGTTTGGCGTCATCAACCATAAGCCGGAGCTATGCATCACCTATTTTGGATACTTTCTGGTGGGGGGTTCCATCGGGATTCATTATCCCGCTTTTCGGGCTTGGCTGGACCGGAATAAGGTCTGGGTGGTTCCAGCTTCCATTGTGTGCGGAATTGCATATGCGCTGCTCTTTATAGGTGCACAAAAAGGGTGCAAAATTGAAAATACATGGTTTGAATTATTGTGGCTGCTTTATAGCATCGGAATCGGTGTAAGTTTCATTTGGCTCGCGCAATGGCTTCAGAAAAACGTATCTGGCTTGGCCAAGTTTCTGACTTCGCTCGGTGCCGTGTCCTTTGGCGTTTACTTAATGCATCCGGCTCTATTGTCCCTGTGGAAGTACAAGGTGCACATGCCGGGGGCCATTCTGCTTTTCAACTTGTACAACCTGATCGTGTTGGTACTCATCATTGCTATTCCTTGGATACTTACACTTCTATATCGCAAAGGAAGAAAACTTTTATCTGTTTAAATTAAAAAAGAGTGCAAACTGGCAGCAGTTTATGCGCTCTTTTTTTGCTTTTAGGGATGGATATTTTTAGGTGACAGTGGTAATATGAATACAAAAATGAAACTTAGTTTCATTAGATGAAATATTTTTGTGATCATGGAGGTGTCTTATGACAATTGATTTTCACGATGCTAACAATCGAATGACATATACGACCAGAGAGGCTGATGCATCTTGGCTGGCTTGCCTACAGCAATTTGTGGATGTTACCGGCAAGAAGGTTGCCGACATCGGCTGCGGCGGAGGGATCTATAGCAAAGCGCTGCGGCAGGCAGGAGCTTCTCATGTGACAGGCGTCGATTTCTCGGCGGAGATGCTGAAAGGAGCTTCTCAGAACTGCAGTGATGTGAATAACGTCAGCTTTGTTCAAGGCAATGCCTATGGAACCGGCCTTCCGACAGGGCAGCTTGATGTGGTTTTGGAGCGGGCGCTTATTCATCATTTGGATGATTTGGAGAGCTGCTTTCAAGAAGCAAGCCGCATTTTGAAACCGGAAGGGATGTATATCGTTCAAGACCGGACGCCTGAGGATTGTTTACTGCCTGGAGATGCGTCACATATTCGCGGATACTTTTTTGAAAAATTCCCTGCGTTGAAGGATTCGGAAACAGCGCGCAGACATGATGAGAAGAAAGTAAAATCCGCTCTTGAATCAAGCGGGTTCCAGGTCGCTCACGAAGTGAAATTGTGGGAAACCAGACAAGTGTACAGCGATCTCGAGTCGCTTTCTCAAGATCTGATGGCGCGTACGGGACGTTCCATCCTCCATCAACTTCAGGACAGCGAGCTTCAGGACTTAGTCGATTACATTCTTAGCCGGGTGCGGGACCATGCGCCAATTATCGAAAAGGATCGTTGGACCGTCTGGTTTTGCGAGCGTCGATAAGATCTGCCGCGCTTCGGCTCATAAAACGAGAACTTGTCTCATACAATGGAGTATGCAAGAGGCAGAATGACGAACTTGTTAGAGCGAAAGGAGTGCAGCTATTTTGAAAGGCTTCAAAAATGTCGTTTTCATGAGCTTGGCGCTTGGTATGCTATTCTACTCGGTACCTCAATTAGAATTCAGAGAAGGCTTGACGCTGCCCATGATTTTCAGTGTAGTTTGGATCGTAATGGCTCTTCTGGTCGTTGCCGCGCATCTTCACCATATTCTTGGTGTTGACGAGGAAAAACGAAGAGAGCTGAAGCGAATCAACCGGATGAAAAAGTGGCAATTGGAGCAAGCGCTTCAGGGCAGCCGGAAAATGCTGCAATTTCGTAAATAAGCGTATATAGACGCAAAGCGTTCCCGGCAGGAGCTAGGGAGCGTTTTTCACTTTATTTCCGAACGTATGTGTGCTATAATTTGAAAAGGAACAAATGTTTGCATGAATCCGATCCGTTAGGGTTGGATTTTTTCGTTAGCTGAACCCTCATTGTTCTTATCCCCTGGAACGATTATACTTATAGTACAGATTAGTACAGGATGAACTGAATGGGGTGTAACAGTTGGACACACAAGCCACGGATGCGTTAACGAAACATGAACAAATATTACGGCATATTGAGGGTTTGAAGCTGGGCAGCCGCATTTCGGTGCGTAAAATTGCCAAAAACATGGAAGTCAGCGAAGGAACGGCTTACCGTGCAATTAAAGAGGCGGAGAACCAAGGGTTGGTCAGCACCAAGGAACGGATCGGCACGGTGCGTGTCGAAAAGAAACTGCGTCAGAACATTGATAAGCTGACATTCGCCGAAGTTGTAAATATGGTGGATGGACAAGTGCTTGGAGGCTCCAGAGGACTCCATAAGACGCTCCATAAATTCGTGATCGGCGCGATGGAACAGGATGCGATGATGCGCTACATCGAAGCAGGCAGCCTGCTCATTGTCGGGAATCGTAACGGCGCCCATATATGCGCCCTGGAGCAGGGAGCGGGAGTTCTGATTACCGGGGGCTTTGATACGAGCCCGGAGGTTAAGCTTCTTGCGGACCAACTGGAGCTGCCGATTATTTCGAGCAGTTACGATACGTTTACCGTGGCTTCCATGATCAACAGAGCCATTTACGACCGCTTAATTAAGAAGAAAATCATGCTCGTCGAAGACATCCTGGCATCAGGGGCTTCGCTATTCGCGCTCAAAGCGAACAGTACGCTTAAAGATTGGCAGCGATTATCTGAAGAAACCGGTCACAGCAGATTTCCCGTCGTAGACGAGTGGAACCGCATTATCGGCGTTGTGACCTCCAAGGATATGGTCGGCGCCCATTCCATGCAAACCGTTGACAAGCTGATGACGCGCAGCCCGCTTACGGTTACGCCTCAAACATCAGTCGCCTCGGCGGCCCATACGATGGTGTGGGAAGGCATTGAACTGCTCCCTGTCGTCGATACGAACCGGAAACTATTAGGCGTGCTCAACCGCACCGACGTACTGAAAGCGATGCAGTACATTCAGAAGCAGCCGCAGAACGGCGAGACGTTCGAGGATTTGATATGGTCCGGACTCGAAGAGGTGAGGGACGAGCAGGGATCTCTCCTGTTCCATGGCGTGATTACCCCGCAGATGACGAATCATTTGGGGACGGTCTCGGAAGGCGTTCTCACTACGCTGATGACCCAGGCCGCTTACCGTATCGTGCAGGAACACAAGAAGGGCGATCTCGTCATGGACAACATGTCGACTTATTTTGTTAAGCCGCTGCAAATTGATGCCAAAATAGAAATACGACCCACCATCATTGAGGTGAGCCGTAAATTTGGCAAAATCGATGTAGAGATTTATCATGCGGGCGCGTTAGTTTCCAAAGCGATGCTGACCGCGCAAGTCATCTAGTGCAGCATACGGTCGAAATGACCATGGTTCCGAATACCGGCAAACAAATTGAATAAGCCGAGCAGTACACAGACTGTACCGAAGATGCGGCGGAAGCTGGATTCGCTAAAGAAGAATAGCTGGGTCACCGCAATAAGAACCAGCATAAGCCCCATGCAAATATTCATGCGAGCCGCGTATAACCCGCGTTTAGTCGTTTCTTTTTCCCGGCGGGAACGGATGCTGAAATACACGGAGAATGCCAGCGTAATGCAAATAAGCGAGAATAATACAATTTGAATCCAAATCATGATGGGAACCGTCCTTTTTTTATAGTGTAGAAAATTAGCGAAGCACATTTCTGTGCATAAAACGGGGGATATGTCATGAAGGTTTATTTTTTACTTTAGCGATTTTATTCCCATTTTGCAATCTGGCTCTGCCTAGTAGAAGCAGGAAAATCACGCCAAAGAAGGTCAGCAAACCAAAACTGATATAAACGGTATGAATGGAATAACGTTCCAGCAAAAGGCCGCCTGCAAACGTGCAGAAACATGTGCCAAGTCCGCTGCCCATCATGGAATAAAGGGAAATGGCGGTAACTTTTACTTCTTCCGGCGCTAATTTGTATACTAAATGCATGGCAGCTGGAATGAAAAATCCGACCGATATCCCTTGCAGCACGGAAGTGGCGTAAATCAGAGAAAGCGGCATACTGAAACCATAAAGAAGCCATCTGGAGCCGGAAATCAGCGCAGCAGTGAGAATAACGGCAACGATGCCCCATTTTTCAATGAGTTTGCTTGACGCTTTCATAAAAGGGACTTCACTTCCGACAGCCAGCAAGAAAGAGATCCCGATTCCTGTTAGCGTGCCGCCGGCTTCCTTCACATAAAAGCTAAAGTAGAAGTTGTTCGCCAAGATAGGTCCGAAGATCAGGAAGGCAGCGGCGAGAAAAAGGATGAATGCAGGAATCCGCATAAGGATCACGATACCTTGACGCAAATTGTTTCGTACTCCCGGTTTTTCCTTCGGGGATTTCCAGGCAGCTGCCATACAAAGCAGCAGCACAATCGCGAAACTCATAAAAATAATGTGGAGACCCCAATGTTCGGCCAACTTCCCCACCAGCAAGCTGGCCGAACCGAAGCCAAAAGCTCCCCAGAGCGCGAAACTGCCGTACGCTTTCCCTTCCCTGGTGGCGTAACTCATCGTTATGCTGTCCATGATGGGGGAAATCGCGCTTTGGAAAAAAGCAAGGGCGACTAAAAGCACGAATAATAGCCAATAAGTATGGACGCTTCCGAGAGCAACGGACATGAGTGCGGTCAAAACAACAGTCATGCAAAGCACCGTTCTTGGCGCTTGCGTATAGTCGCAAAACAGCCCCCATAATGGCTGGGCGGCAATCATCACAATGGGGTTTATCGACATTAGCATGCCGATTTGCGCACCGCCAAGACCCAATACATCTTTCAAATACAAGGCGAGCAGAGGGAATAAACTGCCAAAAGCAAAGTAATAGAAAAAGTAAATCAGTCGAAGCGCCAACGCGTGAGGACGAAGCGTTATTTTCATAAGGAATACCACGCTCCCGGAATAAAAGTCAAAAACCTCCGTAAGACCGCCGTGCGGTCCAGAAGGTTTAGGTACGTTTTTCTTCGGCTGTAATCCATATGGTCAACTCGGTTTGTATGAGCACGATGGACCGGACTTCAACGATATATTTTTTATCATGAAGGGTATAAGTCCTCTGGGTAATGAGCCGTTCATATAAAGGTCTGGCATCCCTTACATAGGCTGCTTTTTGACCGATAACAAGCTTTAGTTCGCTTTTCACATCGCCCTCGATCTCTTTTTGAATATCTTCGCTGATCAGATCTTCCTGATTTTTTGGAAGTAAATAAACATTAACGACATTAATTAAAGCCTGCTTGTTGCGGGTTTTATTCAATGATTCGATATCGCGCTTTAGGTCGTCGTTTTCTTCCAAATATTTATGCATCTGCACGTAGAGCTGATTATAAGTATGCTGGTGGATGCTCATATATACGGCACTGCCGATGATGGCGCCGGAAAGCAGCAGTCCGAAGCCCGCCAGCAGACGCTGGTAACGGGCAAAGGGAGGGACTCTCAAGGCTGATTGCCTCCCTTGCAAATCATTTGAATGAGCGAGGTTCCCATCTGGGCGCCAATGAAGGCGACGACGATCAGCACGATCTGTTTAATGGCCGGATTCAAATGCCCTTCCGCTACGTGACTCTCAATATATCGGATGGGATCGATGGTCCCGCCAACTGCGGCTACCATGGCCCAAATTTTAATGTTTTCCGCGATGGTCAGCATCTTTTCTGTCGGGGACTGAAGGGTAAGCACGGCAGCAATGCCGCTAAGCATACTGCCGCCAAACACGACCCCGAATGCAATGCAAAAGTAGACAATGATATTGGCCCAAAACGTGTACATCCCCATATCGCTTCCCTTCAGTATCGTCCAAAGGACAAACTCTTTACTTTCAATGTATGGGACTGGCCGCCTTCATTATGATAAAATATATTAAAAAATTGCGAGACAGGAGGAAATGCCGATGAGTTCGTTTGTCCATCTGCATGTGCATAGTGAATATAGCTTGTTAGACGGTGCTGCGCGTATGGAGGAACTGGTTTCGCAAGCGGCAGCTCTCGGCATGACTTCTCTGGCTCTTACGGATCATGGCGTCATGTACGGAGCCATCGCCTTTTATAAGGCGTGCAAACAGCGTGGCATCAAGCCGATTATCGGCTGTGAGGTTTATTATACGGCAGGTTCTATCCGGGAAAAGGGGACCAGGCAGGAACAACCGATTTATCACCTTATTCTTCTTGCCAAGAATCTTCAAGGGTATCAAAATCTGATGAAGCTTTGCTCAATCGGGCATTTACAAGGTTTTCATTATAAACCGCGCATTGACTATGAGCATTTGGCGAAACATGCCGAGGGGCTCATCTGCTTGAGTTCTTGCTTAGGCAGCGAAATTTCCCAGCATTTGCTGCATGACCGGAAAGAAGAAGCGCGGAAAGCGGCTGAACGCTATCGCGACATTTTCGGAGACGATTTCTTCCTCGAAATTCAAGATCACGGGATGGTCGAACAGAAAAAAGTGATGATCGCGATGATCGAGCTGAGCGAACAAACGGGAATCCCACTCATTGCAACTAATGATGTACACTACGTACGTGAGCCCGACCATGTCGTTCAGGACATTCTTATTTGCATTGGCACCGGCAAAACGGTGGAAGATAAAGACCGGCTTCGCATGGGAACGAGCCAAATGTATTTAAAAAGCGAAGAAGAGATGAGACGGTTATTCGTTCATGTCCCGGAGGCGCTGGCCAATACCGCAGTTGTTGCTGCGCGATGCGATCTGGAATTGGAGTTCGGCAAGTCCATTTTGCCCAAATTCCGCCCGATTCCTGAGGATCTCACAGCAGGAGCATATCTAAAAGAGCTATGCCTGCAGGGCCTGGAGCAACGGTATGGAATCAAGCCGGATTGGCAGGATCCGGATTCCCAGCTTCGTAAGCAAGCGGAAGAAAGGTTGTCCTACGAACTTGGCGTTATTGAGAAAATGGGCTTTTCCGACTATTTCTTGATCGTTTGGGATTTCATTCGTTATGCCCATGAGAAAGGCATTATGACGGGGCCTGGCCGGGGATCGTCGGCCGGAAGCCTGGTTGCCTATGTGCTCCGCATTACAAATGTGGATCCACTGCAGTATAAACTGCTTTTCGAGCGGTTTCTGAATCCCGAACGGATTACGATGCCTGATATCGATATTGATTTTAGCGACGAGCGGCGTGATGAAGTTATCGATTACGTGGTGGCCAAATACGGACAGGAACACGTGGCGCAAATCATAACCTTCGGTACGATGGCCGCCAAAGCTGCGGTACGGGATGTAGGCAGGGTTTTGAATTTGCCTTATGGCGAGGTGGACCGTGCGGCGAAAACGATTCCGAATCAGCTCGGCATGACGCTTTCGGAAGCGCTGAAGGTAAGTCCGGAGTTGAAATCGTTAAGCGAAAAGCAGCCGAAAACGGCTGAATTGCTGAATATGGCCATGCGCGTGGAAGGTATGCCTAGGCACGCTTCGACGCATGCGGCGGGGGTCGTCATTTCAAGAGAACCGTTAACTCAGTATGTACCTCTTCAGGAAGGTACGGCACAGACGGCGCTTACGCAATATACGATGGAGCATTTGGAAGCCATCGGCCTTTTGAAAATGGATTTCCTCGGGCTGAGGACGCTTTCTATTATTGAACGGACGCTGAACTGGATTGAACAAATGGAAGGCGTACGCATCGATTTTAACAAGCTGAATATGGATCAGGATCTCACTACGTATGAAATGCTCAGCAAAGGCGATGCGACAGGCGTCTTTCAATTGGAGGGCAACGGTGTCCGTAAAGTGTTAAAAGACCTGAAGCCGTCTGTTTTTGAAGATATTATTTCGGTCGTGGCGCTGTATCGTCCGGGTCCGATGGAATTTATTCCCAAGTATATCGCGGGGAAGCACGGCCAGATGGAGGTTGTTTATCCTCATCCTACACTCGAGCCGATTCTCCGTGATACGTACGGCATTATCGTGTATCAAGAGCAAATTATGCAAATCGCCTCCTCGATGGCCGGTTTCAGCTTAGGCGAAGCGGATCTGCTCCGAAGAGCCGTTTCCAAGAAAAAGCGGGAAGTGCTCGACGAAGAGCGCGCACATTTCGTTGCGGGCAGCTTGAAGCAAGGTTTTAACACCGATGAGGCCAATCATGTCTATGATATGATCGTCCGCTTTGCCGATTACGGCTTCCCGCGTGCGCATGCCACGGCGTATGGGGTTTTGGCCTTCCAAACCGCCTATCTCAAAGCGCACTACCCTATCTATTTTATGGCATCGATGTTAACGGCCGTGATGGGCAATCACCGGAAGGTAGCCGAGTATGTCGACGAATGCCGCCGGATGAAACTAGCCGTGCTGCCGCCGGACGTGAACGGCAGCGGAACGGTATTTACGCCGGATCGCGAGGGTGCGATCCGGTTCGGCCTGGCAGCGATCAAAAATGTGGGTACCCATGCGATCGATGCCATTCTTAGTGAGCGCAAGCAGGGGCCATTTGAGAGCTTGCTGGATTTTTGCAGACGGGTCGATCTTCGCGTCTGCAACAAGCGGGTCATCGAATCGCTGATCCAAGGCGGCGCTTTCGATACGCTCGGCGGCCATCGGGCTCAGTTGATGGCCATTCTCGATGAAACGATCGCATCTGCGACGAAGTGGCGCAAGGAGCGGGACGACTTGCAGCTTCATCTGTTCGGCTTCGTAGAAGAGCCGAACTGGGAAGTCGAGGTGCCGGACATTCCGCCGATGCCGCAGAGCAAGCAGCTGGAGTACGAGAAAGAGCTGCTCGGTATGTACATTTCGGGGCATCCGCTTGATGCGTACGCCGAGTTGTTTGCCGAGCTGGAAGCCGACAAGCTTCACGAATTGCAGGAGCTGCCGGACAATAGCGAAGTGATCGTAGCGGGGATGATCCTCTCGAACAAGACCATCGTCACGAAGAAGGGACAGCCGATGGCGTTCATGGAGCTGGAGGATCGGATTGAGAAGGTCGAGGTGGTCTTGTTCCCCGAGACCTGGAAGCAAGCGGCTCCGCTCGTGCAGAAAGGGCGGCTAGTGCTCGTCCGGGCGAAGCTGCAGCTTCAGGACGAGGACCCGCCTAAGCTGCTCGCGGAGCAGCTTGTCGCGCTGGACGACCCTGCGGGCGTCCGGCGAATTCGCCGGCAGCCGGCACGCGCGGCTGCCGCAGGCCCCGGCGGCTCGCGCAGCGCCGGCGCCAAGGCGGCGGCCCCGGCTGGGCCGGGCCGCCCGGATCCGCGCGC